>NZ_JBSFLV010000005.1:0-167720 GCF_053599215.1 Streptomyces sp. NPDC001002
GCCCGAGCCGCGCCAGCACCTCGGGGTCGGTCAGCGCGTCGGCGTCCGACGTGGGCAGCAGCACCTGCCGGGGCCCGATGGTCGTCCGCCCGTCGGCGAGCGGCACGGGCAGCCCGGAGAGCCGGTCGGGATCGACCCCGGCGAGGCTGTCGTAGAGCCGCTGCCACCAACTGGGCTCCTTCTCCAGGCCGGCCAGCCGGTCCACGGCGTCGGTCAGCGGCACCCGGGCCACGCCCAACGTCCGCAGTTCCACCCGCCGTTCGAGCCCGGCGGGCAGCAGCGTCGGCAGGACCTCCGCGAGCACGCGCACGGTGTCGTCCCCTGCGCCCTCGACGATCTCGGCCTCGCGCGGACGCAGCGCCTCCGGCAGCTCGGAGTCCCGCTCGTCGACCACCGGGAGAACGGCCGGCTGGGCGGGCGGAAGGAACGCGGTCCGGGGCAGCCGCTCCAGGATCGCCGCACGCAGGGTCCCGTCCAGCTCCCCCTTGCCGAGCGGCCCGGGCACCAGGCCGATGATCCCCTCCCCCACCGGCCGCCAGCCGGCGAGGAGTTCGACGTAGGCGTCCGCCGCCCGCTGCACGACGAAGTCGGTCAGCGGACCGGGTGCGGCATGCCGGCGGGTGGTGTCCAGCGGGAGGGAGGCAATGAGCAGCGCGGGCACGCCGAGCGGCTCGTCGCTGGGGGTCGGGGCATGGACGTAGGGACTGGTCCGGGGACGCTCGGGCGCGCCCTCGGCGTCCACCGGCACCGCCCACGTCACCGACCAGAACGGCCGCAACCGCTCCTCGACCGGCCGGTCGGCGAGCAGCTCGGGCGTGAGCGGCCCGTTCGCGGCGACGGTGCGCCAACGGGTGCTCCCGTGAAGGGAGTCCTCCACGACGGTGAGGGCGCCGTCGCTGCCGCGACGCAGCGGGCGGACGGTGTCGGTCTCGATCACGACCTCCGCGAGGCCCGGCAGGGCGAGCAGCAGGGCGTCGTCCACGGCGGCCAGGAGCCGCTCGGTCAGGTCGGCGGCGGCCGCGTCCCGCAGGGGCAGGATGACGGCGGTGTCGTAGGGATCCGGCGCGGTGCCCTCGGCGGCGAAGGGCAGCCGCAGCAGCGGTACGTGCCCGTCCCGGCGCCGAACCTCGTCGCCGAGTCCCGGACTGTGCCGGGCGGTCTCGGCGGCCTGCTCGCGGGCCTCCGCGAGGGACCAGCGCACTCCGCCGTGCCGCCCGACGACGGCGGGCTCGTCGGTGACGGCGAGGACGGCCGCGAAGCCGACGCCGAACCGGCCGACGGAGGGCGTGTCCCGCTTGGCGCTCGCGCGGAGGGTGGACAGCGATTCGACGCCGGCCGCGTCGAGGGGGGCGCCGGTGTTGGCAGCGACGAGGACGCCGTCGCGGAGGGTGAGCCGGAGCCGGCCGGGAACGCCTGCCCGGGCTGCCGCGTCGGCGGCGTTCTGGGCGAGTTCGACGACGAGGCGGTCGCGGTAGCCGCCGAGGACGAGGTCCTCCTCGGCGTTCGCGTCCTCGCGGAAGCGGGCGGGGCTGGTGGCCCAGGCGTCGAGCACGCCCCGCCGCAGGCGCGCGGTGCCGAAGGGGTCCGCTCCCTCGGGGGCCGGCCGCACGAACTTGCTCACGTTCACTCTCCTCGTCGACGTGAGGACGAAGGTACAGCCCGCGCGGTACGGCGATGGAAAGCGGTGGTCGGCGTTCGGGGACACGGGGGTGGACGGTGATGAACGAAGCGCCCCGGTCCGTGGCGGCGGACCGGGGCGCTGTGGCCTGGCGTCAGTGGACGGACCTGGCGGCATCCAGGATGAGGTCGGCGACGGCCTTGGGGTGACTGAGCATCGCGACGTGGGAGGAGCGCGGCACTTCGACGACCTTGCGGGCGTTCGCGCGGCTGTACATCCAGCGCTCGGCGGCCGGCGGGATCGCCTTGTCCTGGCCGGCGACCAGGCCCCAGACCGGGATCGTCTTCCAGGCCGCGGCCTTGGTCGGGAAGGTGAAGGAGTCGGCGTCGAACGGCCGCTGCGTGGCCTGCAGAACGCGGAAGTCGGCGGTGGAGATGTCGGCCGCGAAGGCCGCCTGGCCGTCCTTGCTCAGGTACAGATCGGTTCCGGTCGTGCCGTCGGCCTTCGTGTACGGGACCGGCACGCTCACCGGCAGGACCTCGCTGCCGGGGAACTTGTCGATGAGCTGACCCTGCGTCTCGCCCACGTCGGGCACGAACGCGGCGATGTAGACCAGCGCCTTGACGTTGGCCTTGCCGGCGGCGGCGTTCGTGATGACCGTTCCGCCCATGGAGTGCGCGACCAGCACGACCGGTCCGCTGATGGAGTCCAGCAGACTCGCGACGTAGGGGGCGTCGGTCGGGATGCCCCGCAGCGGGTTGGCCGCGGAGATCGTGGTGTAGCCCTTGTCCTGAAGCTTCGCGATGGTGGCGTTCCAGCAGGACGAGTCGGCGTAGCCGCCGTGCACCAGCACGATCGTGGGCTTCACCTTGGACTTCTCCGTGCCGGTGCCGGCGGGGGCCGTCGCCGCGCCGGCCGTTCCTTCCGAACCGGCGATCAGCGCCGCGGACCCGGCCAACGCCGCTCCGGCGGCCAGTACATGACGGCGCGAAACCTCGGTACTCATGGGACTCCTCAGGCATGGGGTGGGCTCGACCGCACACGGGCCACTCGCTCGATGTGGCCTGTTCTGTGCGGCCTGCGATCGACCCTATGAGGAGCGCTTTCAGGCTGGCATCCGCTATATGACCTAGCCGCGCCCGGAACGCGCGGCTCCGTTAGGAGTGCTCAACTCCGTACAGAAGTGCTCGGCTCCATACGCAAGTGCTCGACTCCGTACGGAAGTGCCCGGCTCCGTTAGGAGTGCCCCAGCTCTTCGCCGTCCTCGTCGGAGACGACCGGCACCGACCCCGAGTCCGCCGCCGGTCGCAGCGGGAAGGGGTCCACCTGGGTCTCGTCGATCACCGGGAGCGCCGGCTGGGGCGGTTTGGGCATGACCGCGGCCTCGGAGTGGCCGCCGCAGCCGTAGGCCAGCGACACCACGCGGCCGTCCGCCGGGGAGAACTCGTTGGCGCAGACGCCGAAGGCCTGGCCCAGCGAGCCGCCGATGGGCTGGAGGAAGCCGCAGCTGACACAGGCGGCGGGGGCGGCCTGTGCCATCGGGGTCTCGGAGCCGAAGGACTCCTCCCAGCGGTCGGCGGCGACGTGCAGGCCGTAGCGCGACAGGACGCGGGCCCGGCGCATGCCGAGCTCCTCGGCGACGGCGGCGATCGAGCCGCGGGTCGGCGCGACGGGCAGGTCGGCCGGGACGCCCTCGGTGAGTTCGATGTCCTCCGCGTCGACCAGCTCGGCCATCTCCTCGGAGACGGCGGAGTCGGGAGCGGGGTCCTCCACGCCGGTGTAGCCGGGCTCCAGCCGCAGGTCCTCGGCGTCGGTCGGCAGCAGATCGCCGGGGCCCATGTCGCCGGGGCGCAGCCGCTCGCTCCACGGCACCCACTCGGGGGCGAGCAGGGCGTCGGGGCCGGGCAGCAGCACGACCTCGTCCAGCGTGACGAGCTTGGCGCGGGAGGCGCGGGCGACCGTCACGGCCCAGCGCCAGCCCCGGTAGCCGAGCTCCTTGCACTCGAAGAAGTGCGTGACGACCCGGTCGCCGTCGGCCTGGAGGCCCGAGTGCTCGCCGACCACGCCGGGCGCGGCGGCCTCCTCGGCGGCGGCGCGGGCGAGGTCGACGGCCTCGGCGCACAGGCGGTCGGTGGTCCGGCTTCGCGTGGTCGCTGCGCTCACAGGTATCGCTTCTCTCCTACGCCGTCACTCGGGTGCGCCGGCCTGAAGGCGGCGGATGCGGACGGAGCGGACCGAAGGACCGCGTCGACGTCCACACCCGATCGCGCTCGGGCGCACCTCATCGTCCATTCTGCGGGATGACAGAGAGGCGCGCGGCCGAGAACGTTCGCCACGACGCGCTACGCACGCTACCTTCTCGCGACCTCTCGGCCTACACCGACGTGATGGTTCATCGCTTCATAAGCGTTCATACGCGCGGTAACCGCACTACCCACAGCTTTCTCGGGGCACTATGACGGGGTGGCAACCGCGAGGACGCCCCACGGAGCCACCGGTGTCGGTGGGGTCAAGGGGAAAGGTCGAGGTGGCGGATCGGGCCGGATCGGCGGACCCGTCCGCGCGGTCGGTCGTGCCCTGCACTTCCCGGTGACCGGCACGGCCCGGGGGATCAGGAAGGCGACCCACGCGCACGGCGCCGGTGAGTCCGGCCTCGGCAAGCTGATCGAACTGCACGGTGTGAACGGCGCGGGCGATGTGATGATCACGGTCGCCCTCGCGTCCACGGTCTTCTTCTCCGTGCCGACCGACGAGGCCCGCGGCCGGGTGGCCCTCTACCTCGCCATCACGATGGCGCCCTTCACGGTCCTCGCCCCGGTCATCGGGCCGCTCCTGGACCGCCTCCCGCACGGCCGGCGGGCCGCGATGGCCGGTTCCATGCTGGCCCGCGCCCTGCTCGCACTGATCATCTCCGGCGCGGTCGCCACCGGCAGCCTGGAGCTGTACCCGGCCGCGCTCGGCGTGCTGGTCGCGTCGAAGGCGTACGGCGTGATCAGAAGCGCCGTGGTGCCCCGGCTGCTGCCACCCCGTATCTCCCTGGTGAAGGCGAACTCACGGGTGACCCTGGGCGGGCTCCTCGCCACCGGCGTGGCCGCGCCCATCGGGGCCGGGCTGCAGGCGATCGGACCGCGCTGGCCGCTCTACGGCGCCTTCGTGATCTACGTCGCCGGTACGTTCCTGTCCTTCACGCTGCCGCCCAAGGTCGACTCGGCCAAGGACGAGGACGTGGCGCTGCTCGCCTCGGACGAGGAGCACCTGCACGGCCCGCATCTGCGGCCGGTCAAGCGCCCGGGGCTGCGCACGGTCGGCAGCGCGGTCACCCACGCGCTCGGCGCCAACGCGGCGCTGCGCTGGCTGTCGGGCTTCCTGACCTTCTTCCTCGCGTTCCTGCTGCGCGAGCATCCGCTGACCGGGTCCAGCGCGGCCGTGTCGCTGGGCATAGTGGCCGTCTCGGCGGGCGTGGGCAACGCGCTCGGTACGGCGTTCGGGGCCTGGCTCAGATCCCGGGCACCGGAGATCATCATCGTGGTGATGCTGGCGTTCGTGCTGGGCGCCGCGATCGTCGCCGCGATCTTCTTCGGCGCGTTCCTGGTGGCCTGCCTCGCCGCGGTCGCCGGGTTCTCGCAGGCACTGTCCAAGCTGTCCCTGGACGCGCTGATCCAGCGGGACGTGCCCGAGACAGTGCGCACCTCCGCGTTCGCGCGCTCCGAGACCATGCTCCAGATGGCCTGGGTCCTGGGCGGCGCGATCGGCATCGTGATGCCCCTGAACGGCACCCTCGGCCTGTGCGTGGCCGCCGCCGTCCTCGCCCTCGGCTGGCTGACCACGACCCGCGGCCTGCTCTCCTCGGCCCGCCACGGCGGCTCCTCCAAGCCCCGCGTGGCGTAACCCACAGGCACGCCGCACCCCACTTGGGAGGCGGCCCGGACCGGCCCGATAACCTTCGCCCCATGACCTCGATGCCTCGCGGCGAAGCCGCCGACATGCTCCGCGCTGTGCGACGCCGTCGCGCCGTCGCCGCCGCCGGCGCGGTATCCGCCGGACTGCTCGTCCTCTCGGCCTGCGACAAGCCCACGCCGCTGTCGACGATCACGGTCGGCCGCTCCTCGGTCAGCGAAGAGGCCACCTGCGGCGGCGAGGGCAAGGCCCTGAAGTCCGCGGACCTCGCCGCGTGCCTGAAGGACGACGACATCAAGTCCATCAGCGTCGACCCCGACGAGACGGTCCGCTTCGGCGTCGACCCCGACGTCGCCGACAAGCGCTGGACGATCCTCATGAACGGCCAGCCGCTCACCGAGGACAGCGACAAGACATACCGCACGATCCCGGGCAGCGTCTTCTTCAACGCCCAGTACGGCGCCCAGGGCAACTCCACCCTGGTCTCCATCAAGGCCGCCGACGGCAAGAAGAACAGCAACACGGTCACCGGTCTGTGGTCGTTCAAGCTGAAGAAGGACGACTGATCACGTCCGCCGCACGCGCGTTCCGCGTCCTCGTGGCCACCGCCGTCCCCGCCGAACGGGACGCGGTGGCACGGGCGTTCACGACCGGCACCACCGCTGACCTGACCGTCGACGTCATCGCCGCAGGCGTCGGCCCGGCCCTCGCCGCAGCCTCCACCGCGACGGCCCTCACCACCGCGGCCCTCGAAGGCGCCCCCTACACCCTGGTCGTCTCCGCGGGCATCGCCGGCGGCTTCCAGCCCGAGGCGCCCGTCGGCTCCCTCGTCGTCGCCGACGAGATCACCGCGGCCGACCTGGGCGCCGAGACCGCCGACGGCTTCGTCCCGGTCACCGACCTCGGCTTCGGCACCGTCACCCACCGCCCCCCGGAATCACTCGTACGAGACCTCACGGCCGCGGCCGGCGCGCGCACCGGAGCCGTACTGACCGTCTCCACGGTGACCGGCACCGCCGCCCGCGCCGCCGAACTGCGCGCCCGCCACCCCAGCGCGCTGGCCGAGGCGATGGAGGGCTTCGGGGTGGCCGAGGCGGCCGCCTCGCACGGCGTGCCCGTCCTGGAAGTACGCGCGGTCTCCAACCCCGTGGGCCCGCGCGACCGCGCCGCCTGGCGCATCGGCGACGCCCTCGCGGCCCTGACCGAGGGCTTCGGGAAGTTCGCGCCCGTCCTGGAGAGTTGGAACCCGTATGACGACCCACACGACCGGTGAGCAGCGGCTGCAGATCGCGTACTCGCCCTGCCCGAACGACACCTTCGTCTTCGACGCCCTCGCGCACGGCCGCGTCCCGGACGCCCCCGCGCTGGACGTGACCTTCGCGGACATCGACATCACCAACGGCATGGCCGAACGCGGCGAGTTGGACGTCCTGAAGGTGTCGTACGCCGTCCTGCCGTACGTCCTCGACGAGTACGCGCTGCTGCCCTGCGGGGGCGCGCTGGGCCGGGGCTGCGGGCCGCTGGTGCTGACCCGTGAGGCGGGCGTCGACCTCACCGGCCGGACGGTCGCGGTGCCGAGCGAGCGGTCGACGGCGTATCTGCTGTTCCGGCTCTGGGCCGCGGACACGATCCCGGGCGGAGTCGGCGAGATCGTCGTGATGCCGTTCCACGAGATCATGCCGGCCGTGCGGGACGGGAAGGTCGACGCGGGGCTCGTCATCCACGAGGCGCGCTTCACGTTCCAGAACTACGGGCTGCACAAGCTCGCGGACATGGGCGAGCACTGGGAGGACACGACCGGGCTGCCGATCCCGTTGGGCGCGATCATCGCGAAGCGTTCACTGGGCGCGGAAAGGCTGGAAACGCTCGCCGAGTCGATCCGCGTCTCGGTCCGCGCCGCGTGGGCCGACCCCGAGGTCTCCCGCCCCTACGTCATGGAACACGCCCAGGAAATGGACCCGTCCGTCGCGGACCAGCACATCGGTCTGTACGTCAACGAATTCACCGCGGACCTCGGCGAGGACGGCTATGCGGCAATCCGGGGCCTGTTGACGCGCGCGGCGGCCGAGGGACTGGTTCCGCCCCTCGGCCCGGACGCGCTGAATTTTCCGTGACGGACGACTTGTCCGTGACTTACGTGGCTTATACGTCGAGTTGGTCGGCGACCGCGCGCAGCAGACCGGCGATCTTCTTGCCGGCCGGCTTGTCCGGATAGCGACCGCGCTCCAGCATCGGCGTGATGTTCTCCAGGAGCGTCGTCAAGTCCTGCACGATGGAGGCCAGTTCGTCGGGCTTCTTGCGGGTCGCCGCCGCGACGGAGGGGGTCGGGTCGAGAACGGTCACCGAAAGGGCCTGGTCGCCGCGTTGGCCTGCGACCACTCCGAACTCCACCCGCTGACCGGGCTTGAGCGTCTCGACTCCGGCGGGGAGGACCGAGGAATGGACGAAGACGTCACCGCCGTCGTCGCGGGAGAGAAAGCCGAAGCCCTTCTCGCTGTTGAACCACTTGACTTTGCCGGTGGGCACGTCTGTCCTCGTCCTCGTACTCGTCGGAAAACTGCTTCTGAAACGGCTCTTGATAGCACTGGGGCGGGTCGTCGGGACCCGCCGGTACCAAGGCTAATGGTCTTCAGGCCGGTGACAAGACGTCGCCCGGTTGTTCCTTCGCGCTGGGAACTACCCTGGTCCGGTGCGTGACAAAACCCAAACGAATTCCGCCGGGCCCGGTGACCGACTGATCCGTGCCGGTGCCATCGTGTTCTTCATCGGTGCGGTGGCCACACTCGTCACAGTGGCTCCGCTCTTCCTCCATGCGAAACCATTTCCGACGTACATGTTCGGACTGAGCATGCTCATGGGCGTCGGCTTCCTCGTCGCCGGTGCCGGAGTGCTCCAGTCGATTGCGGCGGGCCGCCGTCAGGCGCGCGCCGGACGGTAGTTGGCGAGCCACTCGGGGAACTCCGTCAGATCCGCGAGGACCACGTCCGCGCCGGCCGCGGTCAACTCCTCGGCGTCGCACGGCCCGGTCGCCACGGCCACGGACAGGGAACCGGCCGTGCGGGCCCCGCGGACGTCTCCGACGTGGTCACCGACGTAGACGCTCGCGTCGTGCTCCCGCAGCGCCTGGGCCTTCTGCTCGGCCCACAGGTCGCCGACGACCTCGTCGGGGGCCAGGCCGAGGTGCTCCAGGTGCAGCTTCGCGTTGGGCTCGTACTTGGCGGTGACGACGATCGCCCGCCCACCGGCGGCCTGCACGGCGTCGATCGCCTCGCGGGCGCCGGGCATCGCGGGGGTCGCCTCGATGGCGAACGAGGGGTACATCGAACGGTAGAGATCCCCCATGGCCTCTACCTGCTCCGCCGGGAACCAGTGGATCAACTCCTGGGCGAGCGGCGGTCCCAGCCGGGTGATCGTCAGGTCGGCGTCGATGTACGTCCCCGTCCGCTCGGCCAGCGCGAGGAAGCACGCGCGGATGCCGGGCCGGGAGTCGATGAGGGTCATGTCGAGGTCGAAGCCGACGGTGAGGGGGGCGGAGTCGGGGGCGCGGTCGGGGGCGGAGCTAGTGGAGGCCATATCGGCCATTGTGCCCAGGTCGGGGGACGGGGAGACCTCTGGCCGGTGTGACCTACATCTGGTCGGCGGCGGCGGGCGGCGCCTGCCGGTCGACGAACGGCGGGCGGCGCGCCGCGGGGACGGCCGCATCGGCGGACAGGCGCCGGACACCGCGGCCGGGCGTGACGGAGCCACCGATGCCGGCGGGGCGCACCCGCCACCGTTCTGCCGCCGGACGGCTACCGGTTGCGCTGCGAGCGCCAGACCAGGAACAGGGCCGACAGGACCGCAGCGCCCCGGATCACCCAGGGCCAGGTCTCGGCGATCGCGTCGTTCATGTGGTTCTGGGCGATGGGCTCGCCCCAGCGGCCCTCGTTGCGGCCCCAGAGCCAGACGATGCCGGCGGTCAGGGCGAGGGAGGGCATGCCGATGACCGCCCACTTGGACTCGTTGGGGGTGAGGCGGCGGGAGGCGTAGGCGATGACCCAGCCGAGGAGGAGGGCGAAGAGGTTGCCGAGGATCGCGCCGGCCACGAGGAGGGCGGCGGCGAGCAGGAGGAGCGGGTTGCTCCAGCGGGTCGGGGTGCGGGGCAGGAACCGGCGCCGGGCGGCCTTCGGCGCGGGCTCCTCGACGACCTCCTCGACGACCGGTGCCTTCTCCAGGACCGGTTCCTTCGGCTTCTCCTCCTCCTTCGGCGGCGGAGGCTTGAGCAGTTCCGGGATCTCCACACCGCCGACGAACCCCGGCACGCTGTCGTCGAGGGGCGTGCCGCCCACCCGCCACCAGTCGGGCCGCATCGCGCTGTCGCCGAGTTCCTGCGCGCTGGCGAGGTGGGGCGGGGCGGGGGCGTCGGAGGGGTCGGGCGGGGCGGGTTCGGTGGGGCGGGGGCGCGGTACGACGCGGCGCAGGCCCTTGGGGCGCTGCTCGGGTTCGTCGTCGCGCTGCACGGGCACGTGGGCGCGCGGCACCTGGGGTGCCGTCGAACTCGTACCGCCCGCGGCGGTGACGACCTCGTCGGGGCTGCCGAGCCGGTCGATGATCTTGCGGACGGCGGCGGGGCTGTCGACGGTGGCCTTGGCCCGGCTGCGGTCGATCTCGTTGCGCAGCTCGGAGACGAGCCGCATGCGCGTGCCGGACGGCAACTGGCGCTGCTGCGCGACGTCGCCGACGCGGCTCAGATACTCGTAGACGACCTGGTCGCTCTCGATGCCCAACGAAGTCCCTCCGGGATGGGCGCCGTTGAAACCCCGTTGGACGAAGGTACCGCGTGGGGACGGGTTCCGGCCTCGTCCGCAAGAGCCGCAGGAGCCGTGATTGCCCTACCGTAGGTCGGATGAGCGACCCGGCAACACCGCCCCGTTCTCTCGCGGAGGCGCTCCGACACAGGGACGACGTGTCCCTCGGCGCGCTGCTGCGCGCGCGGCCCGATCTCATCACGCCCGTCCCCACGGACCTCACGCAGCTCGCGACCCGGGCCGGTACCCGGGCCTCGGTGGTGCGCGCGCTGGAGCGTCTTGACCGGTTCGCGCTGCAGACCGCGGAGGCGCTGGCGGTGGCGGCGGAGCCGGCCGCGTACGGGGAGTTGCTCGGGCTGATGGCCGGGGACGGGCGGGACGCGGCCGTCGTGGAAGCGTTGCCCCGAGCCCTCGGCACCTTGCGCGAACAGGCCCTGGTGTGGGGTGGCGACGACCGGCTGCGGCTGGTGCGTACGGCCCGTGAGCTGCTGGCGCCCTCGCCGCAGCACCCCTCGCCGACGGGCCTCGGGCCGACGGTCGCGGAGGCGACGGCGGGCATGTCGCCGGGGCGGATCCAGGAGATCGTGGGCGCGGCCGGGCTGCCCTCGACGCACGACGCGGTCTCGGCGGTGGCCGCGCTGACGGGGCTGTACGGCGACCGCGCGCGGATGACGGCGCTGCTGGAGCAGGCGCCTGCGGAGTCGCGGGAGGTGCTGGCGCGGCTGGTGTGGGGGCCGCCCTACGGGCAGGTCACGGCGGATCCGGCACCCCGGCTGCGGTGGCTCCTCGACCGCGGGCTGCTGCTGCCGACGGCGCCCGGCACGGTCGTACTCCCCCGCGAGGTGGCCCTCCATCTGCGCGGCGGTCATGCGCACCGCACCACCGAGCCGCTGCCGCCGGTGGTGGAGCCGACGGCCGCGCACCGTCCACAGGTTGTGGACGCGGCGGCGGCTGGGCAGGCGTACACCGCGCTCGCGACCGTGGCGGAGCTGCTGAAGGACTGGCACGAGGGCGGGCCCGCGGTGCTGCGGGCGGGCGGGCTGAGCGTGCGGGACCTCAAGCGGACCGCCGTCGCCCTCGACCTGCCCGAGCCCGTGGCCGCGTTCTGGGTCGAACTCGCCTACGCGGCCGGGCTGTTGGCGTCCGACGGCGAGGCCGACGAGCGGTACGCGGCGACCCCGGCCTACGACGAGTGGCTGGAGCGGCCGGCCGCCGAGCGGTGGGCCCGGCTCGCGGAGGCGTGGCTGACGGCGACGCGGACATCAGGCCTGGTCGGGGGGCGGGACGCGAAGGACCGTTCGCTGGCGGCGCTGGGGCCCGGCCTCGACCGCTCGGCGGCGCCGGAGGTACGGCACCGGGTGCTGAGCCTGCTGGCCGGGCTGCCGGTGGGCGCCGCGCCGACCGCCGACTCCGTGCTCGCCCGACTGCGTTGGGAACGCCCGCCGCGCGGCGCCCAGACCGGCGACGACCTGCGCGCCCGGCTGGCCCGGTGGGCGCTGTCGGAGGCGGAGATGCTGGGCGTGACGGGCAGGGGCGCGCTCTCGGCACACGGCCGGGCGCTGCTGGGTGCCCCGGCACCGTCGCCGTCGCAGACCCTGCCGGAGGGCCCGGGCGACAAACTCCCCGTCCACCACCACGCCCCGACCGCGACCCCGCCCCTGGAACCCCTCACCCCCGCCGAACAGGCCACCGCCTCGGCCGCCGCGATCCGGCTCCTCACCCCCCTCCTCCCCGAGCCGCTGGACCACGTCCTGCTCCAGGCCGACCTGACCGCGGTGGCGCCGGGGCCGCTGGAGCGCCCGCTGGCGGACATGCTGGACGTGCTCGCGGACGTGGAGTCCAAGGGCGGGGCGACGGTGTACCGCTTCACCCCGGGTTCGGTACGCCGGGCCCTGGACGCCGGGCGGGCGGCCACCGATCTGCACGCGTTCCTGGCCGCGCACTCGCGGACGCCGGTGCCGCAGCCGCTGACGTATCTGATCGACGACGTGGCCCGCAGACACGGCCGGCTGCGGGTGGGGGCGGCCTCGGCGTACGTGCGCTGCGACGACGACGCCGTGCTGAACGAGATCCTCGCCGACAAGCGGGCCGCCGGGCTGCGGCTGCGCCGCCTCGCGCCGACCGTGCTGGCCACCCAGGCCGACCCGGCGGCGCTGCTCGACGGGCTGCGCGCGATGGGCTTCGCGCCGGCCGCCGAATCGGCCGACGGCGATGTCCTGATCACCCGCGCCGACGCCCACCGCACCCCGCCGCGCACGGCCCCCGAGCCGGTCCCCGACGGTCCCCCGACCCCGGACGCCACGCTCCTGTCGGCCGCGATCCGCGCCATCCGCGCGGGCGACCTGGCCTCCACCACCCCGCGCAAACCGTCCGCGGCCCCCGCCTCCTCCGGCGCCCTCCCCCGCACCGGCCCCGCCGAGACCCTCGCCACCATGCAGGCCGCCGTCCTCACCGGCGAGACCCTCTGGATCGGCTACGTCAACGCGGAGGGCTCCGCCAGTCAGCGCGTCATCGCCCCCATCCGCGTCGAGGGCGGCTTCGTCACGGCGTACGACCACACGGCGGACGAGGTACGGACGTATCCGCTGCACCGGGTGACGGGAGTGGCGGAGCTGGCGGACGAGGCGGAGTAGCCGGGCCCGGCGGGGCGGTCAGCAGTCCCTGATCGGGGCGTTCGCCGGGAGGTCGAAGTGGGTGCGGGCCGCGGCTGCCAAGGGGGCGTGCTGCACGGAGTCGGCCGTGGCCGGTTCCGTGGCGAGGCTGAAGTGGGCGTTCAGCCAGTCCCCGTAGCCCTCGCCGTCCGGGGGTTCCTCGCGTGAGGTGACCCGGTACGTGCCGTCGGGGGCCCGTTCCAGGCGGACGACCTGCGGGATCGCGGCGCCGGCGCACTCCAGGAGGGCGCCCGCGCGGGTGCCGTACTCAAGGCACAGGGTGTTCACGCCCGCCCGGACGACACCGTCGTGCTCGTCGAGGTCCAGGGGCTCGGCCCGGCAGAACCAGCGGGCGCCCCGGTACGGGTACCCCGTGCCCGCCGAGTCGGCCACCAGACGGGCCTCGATCGCCGGCCGCACCTCGCCCCACAGCCGCGGGTCCACGTCGGCCGGCCACACCACCCACGCCCCCGTCGCCACCAGCACCCCCGTGGCTCCCAGGCCGGTCCCCCACCTGCGTACCGACATCACCCCACGCTCCTCCCCGGACCGCGCGTTACCCGCGGCTCCCGCCGGTCAAGACAGTCGGCGGGGGCTCGGGGTTGCACCGGGAGCGGATCCGGTGTGAGCCGCGCCCCACCGTGAACAGGGGCCGGTAAGGCACACTGGACGTTTGGCCATGCCGCCGAAGGGATGTACGTACGTGAACGGTCCGCTGATCGTCCAGTCCGACAAGACGCTGCTCCTTGAGGTCGACCACGAGCAGGCCGACGAGTGCCGTCGGGCCATCGCGGCGTTCGCGGAACTGGAACGGGCGCCCGAGCACATCCACACCTACCGGGTGACCCCGCTCGGGCTGTGGAACGCGCGCGCGGCCGGGCACGACGCCGAGCAGGTCGTGGACGCGCTCGTGCAGTACAGCCGCTACCCCGTGCCGCACGCGCTGCTCGTCGACGTCGCCGAGACCATGGACCGGTACGGACGGCTGACCCTCAGCAAGGACCCGGCCCACGGGCTCGTCCTGACCACCACCGACCGCCCGGTCCTCGAAGAGATCCTGCGCTCGAAGCGGATCGCCCCGCTGGTCGGCATCCGGATCGACCCCGACACCGTCGCCGTGCACCCCTCCGAGCGCGGCCAGATCAAGCAGGCGCTGCTGAAGCTGGGCTGGCCCGCCGAGGACCTCGCCGGGTACGTGGACGGCGAGGCGCACCCGATCGAGTTGGACGAGAACGGCTGGGCGCTGCGGCCGTACCAGAAGCAGGCCGTGGAGAACTTCTGGCACGGCGGGAGCGGTGTCGTCGTCCTGCCCTGCGGGGCGGGCAAGACCCTCGTCGGCGCCGGGGCGATGGCCCAGGCGAAGTCCACGACCCTCATCCTCGTCACCAACACCGTCTCCGCCCGGCAGTGGAAGCACGAGCTGGTGAAGCGGACCTCGCTGACCGAGGAGGAGATCGGGGAGTACAGCGGTACGCGCAAGGAGATCCGCCCGGTCACCATCGCCACGTACCAGGTGCTCACGACGAAGCGGAAGGGCGTCTACCCGCACCTCGAACTCTTCGACTCCCGCGACTGGGGTCTGATCCTCTACGACGAGGTGCACCTGCTGCCCGCGCCGGTCTTCAAGTTCACGGCGGATCTTCAGGCGCGGCGCCGGCTGGGCCTGACGGCGACCCTGGTCCGTGAGGACGGGCGTGAGTCGGACGTGTTCTCGCTGATCGGGCCGAAGCGGTTCGACGCGCCGTGGAAGGAGATCGAGGCGCAGGGGTACATCGCGCCCGCCGACTGCGTCGAGGTCCGGGTCAATCTCACCGACTCCGAACGGCTCGCCTACGCGACGGCCGAGACGGAGGAGAAGTACCGGTTCTGTGCGACGACGGAGACCAAGCGGAAGGTCACCGAGGCGATCGTGCGGCGCTTCGCGGGCCAGCAGATCCTCGTCATCGGCCAGTACATCGACCAACTCGACGAACTGGGCGAGCACTTGAACGCCCCCGTCATCAAGGGCGAGACCTCCAACGCGCAGCGCGAGAAGCTCTTCGGCGCCTTCCGTGAGGGCGAGATCAGCGTGCTGGTCGTCTCGAAGGTCGCCAACTTCTCCATCGACCTGCCGGAGGCGACGGTCGCCGTGCAGGTGTCGGGGACCTTCGGGTCGCGGCAGGAGGAGGCGCAGCGGCTCGGCCGGGTGCTTCGCCCCAAGGCCGACGGCCACCAGGCCCACTTCTACTCCGTGGTCGCCCGCGACACCCTCGACCAGGACTTCGCGGCCCATCGGCAGCGGTTCCTGGCGGAGCAGGGGTACGCGTACCGGATCATGGACGCGGACGAGCTGCTGGCGGAGGAGAGCTGAGCGAGCGGCCCGGGAGGGGCTGCCGGGTCACTTGCGGAGGATGCCGGCTTCCTCGCCGTACTCGCCGAGTATCACGACGCTGAAGGCGGCGCCGGCGAAGACCTTGATCGCGCGCAGGGCGTTGCCGACGCGGTGGGGGTGGCTGCCCTCGACGGCCGTGGCACCGCTGGGGCGGGCCTGCCGAGGGGCGGGGGCTGGGGTGAAGGTTGCTGCACTCATGTCTCCATGGTGGCTTTTGGCACATAAGGAGGGCATCGGTCTGGGGGGCGAAGCGCGGTCGTCATCTCGTACGACCCTGGACCGACCCCGTCCCCCACAGAAGGAGGGCGGATCCCCTAGGGGATGGGCGTCTGCCCGACGAGGGATGGGGCGTCCGCACGTTGAGAAGTGAGGCGCCCGCACGTTGAGAAGTGAGGCGCCCGCGCGTCGAGAGGTGAGGCGCCCGCCGATAATCCGTTGGCCTCCGCCTGCGCGCCTGACCTAGAATCTCCGCTCTTGCCCGCCTCCCTTCCCGGAGTGCCGTCGGCCGGACGGAAACCGGTCGGCATCCCGCACAGCCGCGCAGCTCCCCGCGCCGGTCCACACCGCAGGCCCTCGGAGGCACCCCCTTGTCCACGCCCGCCCACGACCCTCTCGACGACCCCCTCTCCCGGGAACGCACCCACCTCGCCTCCTCCCGCGCCGCGCTGCGTGCCATGCGGGAGGACGTCGAGTCGCTGGACATCAGTGACGTCACCGCGAACTGGGTCAACGCCGAGGTGCTGTCCCGCCAGATCGACGACCGCATCAAGGCGCTGGCCGACCTCAGCGACACCCCGCTCTTCTTCGGCCGCCTCGACTACCTGCACGCACCCGGCGCCGACCAGGCCGAGGGCGCGGAGGGCGAGCGCTTCTACATCGGGCGCCGGCACGTGCACGACCACGACGGCGACCCGATGGTCATCGACTGGCGCGCGCCGGTCTCGCAGCCGTTCTACCGGGCGTCCAAGAAGGACCCGCTGGACATCGGGCTGCGCCGCCGCTTCGGGTACACCGGCGGCGACCTCACCGCGTACGAGGACGAGCACCTCTCCGACCCGGCGGAGGCGGCCCGGACCAGCAAGCTGCTCCAGCGGGAGATCGAGCGCCCGCGCGTGGGTCCGATGCGGGACATCGTGGCGACGATCCAGCCCGAGCAGGACGAGATCGTGCGCAGCGGGCTCGGCGGGACGGTGTGCGTGCAGGGCGGTCCGGGGACGGGGAAGACGGCCGTCGGTCTGCACCGGGTCGCGTATCTGCTCTACGCCCACCGCGAGCGGCTCGCCCGCACCGGCACCCTCGTCATCGGGCCGAACCGGTCCTTCCTGCACTACATCGAGCAAGTGCTGCCCGCGCTGGGCGAGTTGAGCGTGCGGCAGGCGACCGTGGACGACCTGGTCGCGGGGGGCGCCGAGGTGCGGGGCACGGACGACGCGGCGGCGGCGGTCATCAAGGGCGACGCGAGGATGGCGGAGGTGCTGCGACGGGCGGTGTACGCGCACGTGACCATGCCGACGGAGCAGGTCGTCGTGGTGCGCGGGTCCCGCAGGTGGCGGGTGCCGGCGTACGAATTCGAGGACATCGTGCGGGAGTTGCTGGACCGGGGGATCCGCTACGGCGCCGCCCGCGAGGCCCTGCCGCAGCGCATCGCGCACGCCGTGCTGGTGCAGATGGAGCGGTCGGGCGAGGCGCCGGACGACCGGGTGCAGGACGCGGTGGCCCGCAACAGCGCGGTCAAGGCGGCGGTGAAGGCCGTATGGCCGCCGGTCGACCCGGCGAAACTCGTGCTGCGGCTGCTCACGGACGCGGACTTCCTCGCCGCGCACTCCGACGGGATCCTCACCGAGGACGAGCGCAAGACGATCCTGTGGGCGAAGCCCGTGCGGTCGGTGAAGGCGGCCAAGTGGGCGCCCGCGGACGCGGTGTTGATCGACGAGGCGACGGATCTCGTGCAGCGCACGCACTCGCTGGGGCATGTGGTGCTGGACGAGGCGCAGGACCTGTCGCCGATGCAGTACCGGGCGGTGGGGCGGCGCTGCACCACCGGTTCCGCGACCGTGCTGGGCGACCTGGCGCAGGGCACCACGCCCTGGGCGACGCGGAGTTGGGACGAGGCGCTGGCCCACCTGGGCAAGACGGAGGGCGTGATCGAGGAGCTGACGGCCGGTTTCCGCGTGCCGACGGACGTCATCACGTACGCCTCCCGGCTGCTCCCGCACATCGCGCCCGGTCTCACCCCGGTGGCGTCGGTCCGGGAGAACCCGGGCTTCTTCGCGCTCCGCCCGGTCGCCGGCACGGCCGAAGTGGTCGCGGCCTGCGAGGAGTTGCTGGCCCACGAGGGCTCGACGGGCCTGATCGCGGCGGACGCGCGCGTCCCGGAGCTGGCCGAGGCGCTGACGGCGGCGGGCCTGACGTACCTCGCCCCGGGTGAGGAGACGACGGCAGAGACCCGTCTCACCCTGGTCCCGGCGTCCCTGGCCAAGGGCCTGGAGTACGACTACGTGGTCCTCGACGAACCGCGGGCCGTGGTCGACGGCGAACCGGACGAACGCACCGGGCTGCGCCGGCTGTACGTGACGCTGACGCGAGCGGTGTCGGGGTTGATCGTGACCCATGCGGGGGCGCTGCCCGCGCAACTCGGCTGAATCGGCGGGGGTTTCGGCGGGTGCGGGCGAGGGCGCGGAGGTCTGCGGGGGCGGGCGGGGGCGCGGAGGTCTGCGGGATTCCAGCGCGGGGGTCTACGGGATTCCCGCGTCGAAACCGGCCCGACGTGCCCCGGCACCGGCCCCGGCGCGCTCAGTTCCCGTCCAGGACAGCCGCTCACTTCCCGTCCAGCCCCGGCATGGGCCCCGCTCACTTCCCGTCCAGCACCGCCCGCCACTCCGCGACCGCCGCCGGCGACACCGGTTCGTCCCAGCCCGCGGGGCGGGCCGCGCCGCCGATGTGGAAGGCGTCGAGGCCGGCGGCGCGCAGGGCGGGCACGTGGTCGAGGCGGAGGCCGCCGCCGACGAGGAGTTGAGGCTCGTAACCGGGCTCCCCGCGGTGCTTCGCCTCGGCGAGCAGCGTGGGCAGGCCCTCGTCGACCCCGGCGGCGGACCCCGCCGTGAGGTAGGTGTCGAGGCCGGGCAGGTCGGCGAGCTGCTTGCGCAGGGCGGCCCGGTCGGCCGCGTGGTCGATGGCCCGGTGGAACGTCCACCGGCACCCGTCCAGCTCCCCGGCCAGCCGCTCCACGACCCCGAGATCCACCCCGCCCCCGGCGTCGAGGAAGCCGAGCACGAACTCCTCGGCGCCGGCGTCCCGCATCTCCAGCGCGATCCGGACCAGCCGCTCGACGTCCTCGGCGGGGCCGGCGGCGAAACCGTCGGTGAGTCGCAGCATCACGCGCAGATCGATGTCGACGGCGGCCCGGATCCCGGCGAAGGTCCGCACCGACGGGGTGAGTCCGTCGGCCGCCATGTCGGTGATCAGTTCGAGGCGGTCCGCGCCTCCGGCCTGGGCGGCGACCGCGTCCTCGACGTCGAGGGCGATCACCTCCAGGACTGCACGCGTGCTCATAGGACCCCTTCCGTCGTGTTGCCCTGGGAGCGGCTACAGGTCTAGTCCAATCTCAGGGTAGCCGGGCGGGCAGGGGACCGCGAGATCGCCCCGTCTCCCTCGTCACGCTTGTCACGTTCGTCACGTGAAGTCGTCGGCGGGGGCGCCTGATTCCGGTCACGGCAAGACCCTGACCGGTCAACGACAGGCCCCTGCCCGGTCACCGGAAGATCTTCAGCTCCCCTTCCTCCGCCCCGGCCAGCTCGTACGACGCCCCCTCCGTCACCGGCCGCCCCGCGTACAGCCGTACGAGCGTGGCGGCCTCGCCGATGTAGCGGGCGGGCGGTCGCGGCGCGGTCACGGCGCCCAGGCGCAGCGGCTCGTCCACGTCGTCGAGGTCGGCGTGCAGCGGGAGGTGCCCCCGCTCCCGGGTGATGCGCACGAGGAGGGTGAGCGCGTCCGGCAGCCCGGCCCCGGCGTACGCCCCCGGCGCCCCGAGGACCTCGCGCACGTCACCGGCGTGCACCCACTCGCCCAGCGCGATCATGTCCAGCGACCCGCCGGCCTTGGCGATCACCGGTCCGGCCTCGGTCATCCCGCGCTCCAGCTCGTCGACGACCTGCGCGTTCGTCCACTCGGCGCGGTCGGCGATGTCCCGGTCGTTGGCCTCGGGCGAGAAGACACCCTGCTCGAACCGGCTCTCCACCACCCGCATCAACGCGGCCGAACAGTGCGCGAGCACCTCCCGCACCGTCCACGCCGGACAGCCGACCGTCGGCAGCGCGAAGTCCGTGTCGGGCCGGGCCCGCAGCAGGGGCACGAGGTCGTCGCGCTCGGTGCTCAGCAGCCGACCGGGGAGTTCGGGGTCCCGTACCTGGTATGGATCAGTCATGGATCCACGCTAGGGGGCGCACCGGCACGGGGTCACTGGGGCGCGGGGAGACAGCGGCGCTGGGGAGATCGCGGGGACCCGGGGACAATGGCGCCATGGCCGACCTCGATGCCCTCCGTCTGCGCTGGTCCCGTGCCCTGGACGGCGCCCGTGCCGCGGGCCCCGACCCGCTCCCCTACGCCGACGACCTGCTGGCCCGCTGGCAGGAACCGCAGCGCCGCTACCACACGCTCACGCACCTCACGGCGGTCCTGGACCGCATCGACGTACTGACGGAGTACGCCAAGGACCCGGACCTCGTACGGCTGGCCGCGTGGTTCCACGACGCGGTGTATCTGCCGGACCGTTCGGAGAACGAGGAGCGGTCGGCGCGGCTCGCGGAGCGCGCGCTGGCCGAGGCGGGGGCGTCGCCGGAGGGGACGGCTGAGGTGGCCCGACTGGTCCGGCTGACCGTGACCCACGCGCCCGAGCCCGCCGACGCGAACGGCGCGGTGCTGTCCGACGCGGACCTCGCGATCCTGGCGGCGCCCCCGTCGGCGTACGCGGCCTACACGGCGGAGGTCCGCGAGGAATACCACTTCGTGCCGAACGAGGCGTTCAGGGAAGGCCGTTCGGCGATCCTCCGCCAACTCCTCGATCTTCCGCAGCTGTTCCGCACCCCGCACGGCCTGCGCGAATGGGAGGCGACGGCCCGCTACAACCTCGCCGCCGAGCTGGAAATGCTGTCGACCACGACGGACCCGGCCACCTAATCTGCGAACCATGCGTGAATGGGGCGTGGAACGGGTGGAAGAAGCCGTCGCGGGCTGTGCGGCGACGCTGCGGATGGCGCTGGACCGGGACTGGGAATCGGTGCCGGCCGGCGGCCTGGAGTGGGACTGTCGGCGCACGGCGTTCCACATCGCCGAGGATCTGATCGCGTACGCCGGGCAGTTGGCGGGGCGCGCGCAGGACGCCTACGTGCCCTTCGAGCTGGTGCCCGAGGAGGACATCGACAACGCGGGCGTCGTGCAGGTCATCGAGACGACGGGCGCCCTGTTCGCCGCCACGCTCCGCACCACCCCGCGCGAGGTCCGCGCCTTCCACCCGTACCCGTTCCGCAGCGCGAACCGCGAGGGCTTCGCCGCGATGGGAATGGCGGAGGTGCTGGTCCACACGTACGACATCGCGGAGGGCCTGGGCCTGCCCTACCAACCCCCGTCCGCACTGGCCGAGTTCGTCGTCACGCGCATCTTCCCGCACGTCCAGCCCGACCCCGACGCGTGGCGCACGCTCCTCCACGCGACCGGCCGCATCGCCCTGCCCGGCCGTTCCCTGCGCACCGAATGGCGCTGGAACAACAACCTGGTCCTGCACTCCGACCGCCTCACCCTCGAAGGCGCCACCCCCGCGGCCGTCGCCGACCTGGCGGCGGGCGGCGACGGCGGCTTCAACTGGGTGGTGGGCGGCCCCTATTCAGGCACCCGGGAAGCGGCCGGAATGATCCTCAAGGCCTACGAAGCCGGCGTGCACCGCCCCGAGTTCGGCCTCTTCGTCCTCATCCGCGAGGACGGCCTCGCGGTCGGCGGCATGGGCTTCCACGGCGTCCCCGACGAGGACGGCCGCGCGGAGGTCGGCTACGACCTCGTCGAAGGCGCCCGCGGCCGCGGCTACGCGACGGAGGCCCTGCGCACCCTCTCCCAGTGGGCCCTGGCCCGCGACGACGTGAACGCCCTCCTCGCCACGATCGACCGGGACAATCTGGCGTCCCAGGCGGTGGTTTCCCGGGTGGGGTACACACGGGTGAGCGCGGACGAGGAGGGGCTGGCTTTCGAGCTGCGCTGACCTGGTTCAGTCCGGTCGGACCCGATTCAGCCCGGTCGGATCTGATTCAGATCGGTCGGACCTGGTTCAGTCCGGTCGCCCCGGAGCCGCCCGTCCCTTCGGTCGGCGCAACCCCGCCCCCGTCAGCAACCGCACCACCTCTCGACTGCTGACCTCCACCGCTCCCGCCCCCACCGCATCCCCGTACCGATGCGACGGCAGGTCGTAGTGGTCCCGTTCGAAGGCTCGCCTCGGGACGCCCAACGCGTCGGCGAACACGTGCAGTTCGTCGTACGAGACGTCGCTGACCAGATGGGACCACATGCGGCCGTGGCCCGGCCAGGTCGGGGGGTCGATGTAGATCGTCACGGGCGCCTCGCGCGGTTCGTCACGGGCGGCCTCATGAGGTGGGCGTCCCGCCCGTCGCCGGGCCCAGGGTGCCGACCGCCGCGACCTTCACGCCCGCCTGGTGGCAGACCCAGTGCGGGTCGGGGCCCAGTTCCGGCTCGACCTCCAGGGCGTGCGGGTCGCCCGCGCCGCACACCGGGCACAGGGGCCAGCGGCCGTACCGTTCCAGCAGGGCGTCCTGGACGTCCTGGGCGATCAGGCCGGCGACGTACTCGACGCCCTCCGGCCACTGCTCGACCCACCAGCGCCGCTGGACGACGGAGTCCTCGACCAGCGACACCACGTCCGCCTCGGCGACCGCGCCCGCGGCCAGATCGGCGAGCACGAGGGCGCGTGCCGCGTGCAACGCCTGCTCCAGGGGGTCTATGGGGGCGACGGGGTCGTCGGGGTCGATCGGATCCATGTCCCCATTGTGCGCACTCTTGACCACCACACCGCGCCGAAAATATCTTTCATACGTGACCCAGGAAGTGAAGGAAATTTTCGCCGACCGAGCCGGGCCCGCCCCCGCCGCTCTCGCCGCCAAGGTCCGCACCCTCGCGCCCTCGATGACCCGCTCCATGCAGCGCGTCGCCGAGGCCGTCGCGAACGACCCCGCCGGCTGCGCGGCCCTGACGGTCACCGGTCTCGCCGAGCTCACCGGCACCAGCGAGGCGACGGTCGTACGCACCGCCCGCATCCTCGGCTACCCCGGCTACCGCGATCTGCGCCTCGCCCTCGCCGGCCTCGCCGCCCAGCAGCAGTCCGGGCGCGCGCCCGCCATCACCACCGACATCGCGGTGGACGACCCCATCGCCGACGTCGTCGCGAAACTCGCCTACGACGAGCAGCAGACCCTCGCGGATACCGCTGCGGGGCTGGACACGGTGCAGTTGGGGGCGGCCGTCACCGCTGCGGCGGCGGCCCGGCGGATCGATGTGTACGGGATCGGTGCGTCCGGGCTCGTCGCTCAGGACCTCACGCAGAAGTTGCTGCGGATAGGGCTCATAGCCCACGCGCACAGTGATCCGCATCTTGCCGTCACCAACGCCGTGCAGCTCCGGGCCGGGGACGTGGCCATCGCCATCACTCACTCCGGGTCCACCGGGGACGTCATCGAGCCGTTGCGGGTCGCCTTCGAGCGGGGCGCGACGACTGTGGCGATCACCGGGCGGCCCAACGGGGCGGTGGCTCAGTACGCGGATCATGTGTTGACGACGTCCACGGCTCGGGAGAGCGAGTTGCGGCCCGCGGCGATGTCCTCTCGGACCAGTCAGCTGCTTGTTGTGGACTGTCTGTTCGTGGGGGTGGCGCAACGGACCTATGAGGCGGCGGCGCCTGCGCTGGCCGCGTCGTACGAAGCGCTGGCTCATCGGCACCGTCGTTAGACCGCACCTTCTCCGTCACCGCACGATTGAAAGAGCCGCACCTCATGACCTCCACCTCCAACCATCGTGATCTGCAAGCCCAGTTGGAGTCCCTGACCACCGAGGCCTTTCGGCCCGATCTCGCCGAGATCGATCAGCTCCCCACCCTCGACATCGCCCGGCTCATGAACGGTGAGGACACGACCGTGCCCGCCGCCGTCGCGCGGCGGCTGCCCGAGATCGCCGCCGCCATCGACGCCATCGCCGAACGCATGACCCGCGGCGGGCGGCTCATCTACGCTGGTGCCGGGACCGCCGGGCGGCTCGGCGTCCTCGACGCCTCCGAGTGTCCGCCCACCTTCAACACCGACCCGGACGAGGTCGTCGGGCTCATCGCGGGTGGGCCGGAGGCCATGGTGACGTCGGTGGAAGGCGCCGAGGACTCCGTCGAGTTCGCTCGGGCCGATCTGGATGCGCTCACCCTCACCCCCGCCGACACCGTCGTCGGCATCTCCGCCTCCGGACGCACCCCGTACGCCATCGCCGCCGTCGAACACGCCCGTGGGCTCGGCGCGTTGACCGTCGGGCTGTCCTGCAACGAGGGCAGTGCGCTCGGCGCCGCCGCCGAGCACGGGATCGAGGTGGTCGTGGGGCCCGAGCTGGTCACCGGGTCGACCCGGCTCAAGGCGGGGACCGCGCAGAAGCTCGTACTCAACATGCTTTCTACGATCACGATGATCCGGTTGGGCAAGACGTACGGGAATCTGATGGTCGACGTCCGCGCCTCGAACGAGAAGCTGCGGGCCCGTTCGCGGCGGATCGTCGCGCTCGCCACCGGTGCCGGGGACGAGGAGATCGAGCGGGCGCTCGCGGCGACCGACGGTGAGGTGAAGAACGCGATCCTGACGATCCTCGCCGGGGTCGACGGCCCGACGGCCACCCGCCTTCTGGAGGAGTCCGGCGGACATCTGCGTGCCGCGCTGGCGGCGGCACCCCGCTGACCAGCACTCTCGGGGAATGCCTACCCCCCGGGATCTCGCCGCCGCGCTCCTCCCCCTCGTCGGCGGAGCGGCCAACGTCACCTCCGTCGCCCATTGCATGACCCGGCTGCGGCTGGGGCTGGACGATCGGTCGCTCGTGGATGAGGACGGGGTGCGGGCGGTACCCGGGGTGCTCGGGGTCGTGGACGACGACACCTATCAGATCGTGCTCGGGCCGGGGGTGGTGGCCCGAGTGACCCCGGAGTTCGAGAAGTTGGCGGGTGGTGGCGGCGAACTGGCCGTACGAGGCACGGAGTTGAAGGAGGAGCGACGGGCGCGCAACGCGACCCCCGCCAAGCTCCTCCTCCGCCGGATCGCGAACATCTTCGTCCCCCTCATCCCCGCCCTGATCGGCTGCGGTGTGCTGGCGGGTCTCAACGGCCTGCTGATCAACATGAGTTGGCTGCCGAGCCTGACCCCGGCCCTGGCCGCCGTGGCCTCCGCGTTCCTCGCCCTCATCTCGGTCTTCGTCGGCTACAACACGGCGAAGGAGTTCGGCGGGACGCCGGTGCTCGGCGGGGCGGTGGCGGCGGTCGTGGTGTACCCCGGGGCGGCGAAGGTGACGGCGTTCGGGGTCGCCCTCTCCCCCGGCCAGGGCGGGGTGCTGGGCGCGCTGGCCGCCGCGTTGCTCGGCACGTACGTCGAGAAGTGGTGCCGCAGCTGGGTCCCCGCGACCCTCGACGTCCTGGTCACTCCTACCCTGACGGTCCTGGTCTCGGGCCTGGCGACGCTCTACGGCCTCATGTACGCGGCCGGCGAGATCTCCACGGCGATCGGCACGGCGGCGAACTGGCTCCTGGCCACCACGGGCCCCTTCGCGGGCCTGATCCTGGGCGGCCTCTTCCTCCCGCTGGTGATGCTGGGCCTCCACCAGGCCCTGATCCCCATCCACACCACCCTCATCCAACAGCAGGGCTACACCGTCCTGTTGCCCATCCTCGCGATGGCGGGCGCGGGCCAGGTCGGTGCGGCGGTCGCGGTCTACTTCCGCCTCCGCCACGACACTTCACTCCGCACGACCATCAAGTCGGCCCTCCCGGCAGGGTTGTTGGGCATCGGCGAGCCGCTCGTCTACGGCGTCTCACTGCCGTTGGGCCGACCGTTCCTGACCGCCTGCGCGGGCGGCGCGGCGGGCGGCGCCTTCGTCGGGTTCTTCGCGATGCTGGGCAACAAGGTGGGGGCGACGGCGATCGGGCCGTCGGGCTGGGCCCTGTTCCCGCTGCTGGCGGGGAACAGGGGGCTGGGGACGACGGCGGCGATCTACGGGGGCGGGTTGCTGACGGGGTACGCGGTGGGGTTCGTGGCGACGTACCTGGTGGGGTTGAGCGGGGTACGGGACGAGGCCGGGGCCGACGCCAGGGCCTCACGGAGCAAGGTCGGATGACGCTCCCGCCCGCCACACCAGCGTGTACCGCCAGAACAACCGCTGCCGCAGCCGGGCCCCGGGCAGGAGTCGGGCGGCCTCGCGGCGGATCTCGGTGAAGGTCATCTCCGGTGGCCGGGTGAGGGCGGTCATGGACACCGGGCGGGAGGCGGCGACCCGTCCCCGGTTCTTGAGCCACCCGACGATGGGATCCAGGAGAACGGAGACGAGGCCGAGCAGACCGTCGACGAGACCCTGTAGGGGCCGAAGGGGCGGCCGGCAGAGGCATCGGCGACCGCGAAGGACACGGGGACGCCGGGCGGGGTCAACTCCCTTGCTCGGGCGATGATTTCGGGGTCCGCGTCGATGCCGTCCACCCCTCCCGTCGCCCGCCCGGCCGGCAACCGTGCCAGGTCACCGCTCCCGCAACCGACGTCCAGCGCGCGGCCGAAGCTTCGGGGCAACTGCCGTAGCAGCCAAGGGTGGTAGTGGGCGTTGTGGCTCCAAGGGTGGGCCGAGTTGAAGGCGTGGAGGGCCTGAGTGAACGTGGGGTCCCCGCCGGTTGCGGCGATGGCCGGAGCGCGGGCGACGGAGGGCTCGATGAGGTTCGCAGTCAGGAAACCCTCATGGGCGTAATCCTGCGCCGTAGACGAGGGGAGGAGCCTCCGCCACTGTTACCTGGCACAAGTCCAGCTACAGCGGAGGGGCGGCGACGAGTGCCTGGAAGTCGCCGAAGGCAACCCCGCCCTCGTCCCCGTCCGCGACTCCAAGAACCTCCTCGGCCCGGAACTCGTCTTCCGGGCGGAGCCGTGGTCCGTGTTCGTCGACAGCCTGACGAACTGAGTCCTTCCGCGCCTCGCTCATGGGTACCCGTACTCATGCCGGGGCGCGCCCCTCGGTCCACCGTGGTGACACCAACCCGGACCGACCCGAAGGACGCCTCGATGCCGCATCCCTCCCGCCCGCGCCGGCTCCTCGCACTCGCCACGGACAACTGGCCGGCCCGGGCCTACCTGGGCGTCGTAGGCGCCTCCGTCGTGGTGATGTTCCTCTCCCCGGAGAGTCCTGTCGCCACGGCCCCCTTGGTACTCACCGCACCCCTCTCCCTGCTGGGCATCGTCGTCCCCTTCGGTCCCGGCACCGAGGGCGGCGGGACGGCACAGGGGCTGGCCGTCGGCTCATGGACGGTGTGGGTCGCGCTGAGCGCGCTGGTGAACGCGGCCGTGATCGGCGCCCTGGCGACGAGGAAAGCCGCAGCGCCCTCCACGAGGCCCCCTGCGACGCGTGCCGCCCGCCTCCGTGCCCTGCTCGCGCCCGCCGTCGACAACTGGCCCGCGCGGGTCTACCTCGCCGCGGTCACCGCCTCGGTGGTTTTCTTCCTCGGCGCCGCGTACGTCCTGCCGGACCCGGGGTTCGCCGGGGTCTGGCCGCTCATCACGACCGCGCCGCTCAGCTTCGTCCCCCTCGCGGTGTCGATACCGGCCGAACTCCCCGATCTCTCCTGGCTGAGCCCACCGCTCTTCGCCGCCGGCTGCGCCATGAGCGGGCTGGTCAACGCCGTACTGCTCGGCCGCCTCGCCCACCGACTCCGAGTGCGCCAAGCACACCCGGCCGTCTGAGCGGAGGAACGGCGAGGTCCACCCCGCCGCCGGCCCGCGGCAAAGCCGACTATCGTCGGCAGCACCATGAACCACGCCCAGCAGACCGCCCTCGGCCGCGCTCTCCGCCTCCTCGGTGAGCACGGCGAGGCGCTCACGTCCGACACGCCCGACGCCCGGCTGCACGAGGTCAAGGCGGACCTCAAGCGTGCCCTCGACCTGCTGGACGACACCGTCAGCGGCGGCGTACCGACCACCCGCTGCCCCGAGCACCCGAACGGCCCGGTCGACGAGAACGCCCACGACCTGTGTCTGCTCTGCGAGACCCGGCGCCGCTCCGCCCGCCGCGCCGAGTTCAACGGACCCGCCATGCCGGCCAGGAGCGCCGACACCACCGCCTCCTCCCGCTACGGCGTCCGCGCCGACCGCCCGCAGCCCCAGGAGCGCTGGCTGCCGGAGCTGTGGAACGGGCAGGAGTGGCAGCTGTGCGGTACGCCACGGCGGGACCGGCACGAGGCCGAGCTGTATCTCACCGCCCAGCGTCGCGCCCCGCGGGCCGCCATGGCGTACCGGCTCGTGCACGAGTTCACCGACTACGAGGTGCTGCGGGTGTGGGGCACACCGGTGAAGGTCGACATCGAGCCCCTGGGCAACCTGTAGGCGCCGCCCGCTACTTGGGCAGCGCCAGCGGCTCGAACTCGTACCCCTCCCAGATGCGGCGCGAGCTCTCCCCCGGGTACGGCACGACCTGCGGGTCCACGTCCAGGACCTGCACCAGGCGCCGTTCGCCGTCGTACGCCGGCCAGCCCGGGTCGCCGCCGCGTGCGAACGCCGTCCACGAGGAGCGGAAGCGGGTGGACAGGGCCCGTGCCTCGGCCGGCACCTCCGCGCCGCCGAACAGCAGGATGCCGAGGTCCGCCGCGTACGTGCCGAAGAGCAGCGGGATGTCCAGGCCGTGGCAGGCGCCGAAGATGCCGTCGGCGCCTGGGGCCGGCCAGGTCAGTTCGTAGACGTGGGCCCGGCCGCCGCCCTTGAGCTGCGCCTCGGCCAGGTGCAGGGTCGGCATGGCGAACAGCCAGTCCGTCCAGACCTGTTCGAAGAGCTCGACGGACGTGGCGTCGGGGTAGGCGGCGCGGTAGGAGCGTTCGCCGTCCGGCCCGGGCGCGTAGTTCCGCAGGGCCCACTCCGCCTGCTCGTCGCCGACCTCGGCCGCGGTTCCGGACAGTTGGGCCAGCACCGCGAACAGGCGGTACTCGTCGCGGTTGTGGCCGGTGAGGAGGTCCACGTCCCGGGCCGCGCCCGCCGCCAGGGCCTCCCAGGGGGCGACGGGGAGCACCTCCCCGTCGACGACCGGCGAGAAGGGGGTCGCCGTCGCGGCCACCTGGCCCCAGCGCTCCCCGTACGCCCGCATCTTCTGGCCCAACGCCTCGCCGGGAGCGGTGAGTTGATGCGGGGCGAGGGTGGCGAGGTCGGCCGCCGTCGGGCGCAGGCCCGCCTCCTCGGCGATGGCCGCGGCGATGTCCCGGGCGAGTTCGTCGGAGAAGAACGTGCCGGGCACGCTCTGCGCGATCGCCCGCGTGAACAGGCCCCGCGCGCTCGGCATCGCCAGCAGCGAGGCCACCGACCCGGCCCCGGCCGACTCCCCGAAGACGGTGACCTGTTCGGGGTCGCCGCCGAACGCCGTGATGTTCTCCCGTACCCACTCCAGGGCGGCCACCTGGTCGAGCAGACCGCGGTTGGCGGGCGCTCCCTCGATGCGGGCGAAACCTTCCATGCCCACGCGGTAGTTGAAGGTGACGACGACCAAGTCACCTTCTCGCGCGATGTGTTGGGCGTCATAGCCGGGGCTGCCGGCGTGGCCCAGCTTGTAGGCGCCACCGTAGATCCAGACCATGACCGGGCGCCGGGCGGCCGGATCCGCGTCCGGGGTCCAGACGTTGACCGTCAGCCAGTCGTCGCCGGTGGGGGCGGCCGCCGGGCCCTTGAAGCCCTGGATGCCGGACTCCTGCGGGGGCGGCGGCCCGAAGGCGTACGCCTCCCGGGTGCCGTCCCAGCTCCGCACGGGCCGCGGCGCCCCGAACCGGCCCTCCCCCACCGGCGGTTCGGCGAACGGGATGCCGCGGAAGACAGCAAGCCCGTCCTCCCACCGCCCACGCACCGCCCCGGCAACGGTCCGCACGACAGTCCCCGCGGGCTCGCTGGTCGTCATCGACTGCTCCTCACTCGGCGAAAGGCCCTCCGCATGCACAAGAACGCTAGCTCAGCAGCGGTGCGGCCGACCCTGTGAGGCCAGTGAGTTCGGTCAGCTCAGGGTCTTCAAGGCCGCCGCGTCGTACGGCTTGAGTTCGTCGAAGCGGCCCGCGAGGACCTTCGACGCCCACTCGGGGTCCTGGAGGAGGGCGCGGCCGACGGCGACCATGTCGTACTCCTCGCGCTCCAGGGCGTCGAGGAGGTCGTCGATGCCCTTGAGCGGGGCGCCCTCGCCCTTGAAGCCCTTGAGGAAGTCGCCGTCGAGGCCGACCGAGCCGACGGTGACGACGGGCTTGCCGGTGAGCTTCTTGGTCCAGCCGGCCAGGTTGAGGTCGGAGCCGTCGAACTCGGGGAGCCAGTAGCGGCGGGTGGAGGCGTGGAAGGCGTCGACGCCGGCCGCCGCGAGGGGCGCCAGGATCGACTCCAGCTCCTCGGGGGTCTCGGCCAGACGGGCCTTGTAGACGTCCTGCTTCCACTGCGAGTAGCGGAAGATGATCGGGAACTCGGGGGACACGGCCTCCCGGACCGACCCCACCAGCTCCGCCGCGAACTTCGTACGGGCGACCGGGTCACCGCCGTAGGAGTCGGTACGGCGGTTGGTGCCCGCCCACAGGAACTGGTCGAGCAGGTAGCCGTGGGCGCCGTGCAGTTCGACCCCGTCGAAGCCGATCCGCTCGGCGGCGACCGCGGCCTCGACGAACGCGTCGATGACGTCGTCCAGGTCGTCCTGCGTCATCGCCCTGCCGGTGGGCTCGGTGGCGCCGATCCGCAGCCCCGAGGGGCCGACCGCGGGGGCGTCGGCGTACGGCGGCTGGCCCTGCTCGCGCACCATGCCGATGTGCCACAGCTGCGGCACGATCCGCCCGCCCGCCGCGTGCACCGCGTCGGCGACCTTCGCCCAGCCCGCCAGCTGCTCCTCGCCGTGGAACCGCGGGATGCGGTCGCTCTGCCCGGCCGACTCGTGCCCGACGTACGTGCCCTCGGTGACGACGAGACCGACGCCCGCTCCGGCGCGGCGCGCGTAGTACGAGGCCACGTTCTCGCCGGGGATGCCGCCCGGGGAGAACTGGCGGGTCATCGGCGCCATCACGATGCGGTTGGGGACCGTCAGGCCGCCCAGGGCGATCGGCCGGGAGAGGATCTCGGCCGCGCGGGAGGCGGCGGGAGAGGCGGACGTCGAGGTGCTGGCGGAGGCGGTCACGTGGGGGAACTCCTTGGGGTACCGGATGGTATGTGCGCGTGCATTGAACGTCGGTCAACGTTCAACACCCACAACGGCGATCTCATTCCGCCCCGCCGCCGCCCCACCCTGTGATCCCGGACACGCCGAAGGGCGGCACCCCCTGCCGGAGCAGGAAGTGCCGCCCTCCGTAAGGACGTTGATCAACCGGAACCGGTCGATCAGAAGTCCATGTCACCGCCCGGCATGCCGCCGCCGGCCGGCGCGGCGGCCTTCTCCGGCTTGTCGGCGATGACGGCCTCGGTGGTGAGGAACAGCGCGGCGATGGACGCGGCGTTCTGCAGAGCGGAACGCGTGACCTTCGCCGGGTCGATGATGCCCTCGGCGATCATGTCGACGTACTCACCGGAGGCCGCGTTCAGACCCCAACCCACGGTCAGGTTGCGGACCTTCTCGACCACGACGCCGCCCTCGAGACCACCGTTGACGGCGATCTGCTTGAGCGGGGCCTCCAGGGCGAGCTTCACGGCGTTGGCGCCGGTCGCCTCGTCACCCGTCAGCTCCAGCTTCTCGAACACCGCGGAGGCCTGCAGCAGGGCCACGCCACCACCGGCGACGATGCCCTCCTCGACGGCCGCCTTGGCGTTGCGCACGGCGTCCTCGATGCGGTGCTTGCGCTCCTTGAGCTCCACCTCGGTCGCGGCACCGGCCTTGATGACGGCGACGCCACCGGCGAGCTTGGCCAGGCGCTCCTGGAGCTTCTCGCGGTCGTAGTCCGAGTCGCTGTTCTCGATCTCGGCGCGGATCTGGTTGACCCGGCCGCCGACCTGGTCCGAGGACCCGGCGCCGTCGACGATGGTGGTCTCGTCCTTGGTGATGACGACCTTGCGGGCACGGCCCAGGAGGTCCAGGGACGCGTTCTCCAGCTTGAGGCCGACCTCCTCGGAGATGACCTCGCCGCCCGTGAGGATGGCGATGTCGCCGAGCATGGCCTTGCGACGGTCACCGAAGCCCGGGGCCTTGACGGCGACGGACTTGAAGGTGCCGCGGATCTTGTTGACGACCAGGGTCGACAGGGCCTCGCCCTCGACGTCCTCGGCGATGATCAGCAGCGGCTTGCCCGACTGCATGACCTTCTCCAGGAGCGGGAGCAGGTCCTTGACGGAGCCGATCTTGGAGTTGGCGATCAGGATGTAGGGGTCGTCCAGCGACGCCTCCATCCGCTCCATGTCGGTGGCGAAGTACGCCGAGATGTAGCCCTTGTCGAAGCGCATACCCTCGGTGAGCTCCAGCTCCAGACCGAAGGTCTGGGACTCCTCGACGGTGATGACGCCTTCCTTGCCGACCTTGTCCATCGCCTCGGCGATGAGCTCGCCGATCTGGGTGTCGGCGGCGGAGATGGAGGCCGTGGAGGCGATCTGCTCCTTGGTCTCGACATCCTTGGCCTGCTCAAGGAGGGCACCGGAGACGGCCTCGACGGCCTTCTCGATACCGCGCTTGAGGGCCATCGGGTTGGCGCCCGCGGCTACGTTGCGCAGACCCTCCTTGACGAGGGCCTGGGCGAGCACGGTCGCGGTGGTCGTACCGTCACCGGCGACGTCGTCCGTCTTCTTGGCGACTTCCTTGACCAGCTCGGCGCCGATCTTCTCGTACGGGTCCTCGAGCTCGATCTCCTTGGCGATGGAGACACCATCGTTGGTGATCGTGGGGGCGCCCCACTTCTTCTCGAGGACGACGTTGCGGCCCTTGGGGCCGAGCGTCACCTTCACGGCGTCCGCGAGCTGGTTCATGCCGCGCTCGAGGCCGCGCCGCGCCTCCTCGTCGAACGCGATGATCTTGGCCATGTGAAGTGGTCCCTCCAGGACTGGGGGTGATTCCTTCGGACCGCGCCCGCGCCCGCGACGGACGGCTCGCATGCCCCGTGGTTCCTTGCCCCACCTGGCCTGCGGGCCTCACCGACCCGGTCCTTCTTGTCACTCTCACCTTCAGAGTGCTAACGCCAATGATTAGCACTCGCCCCCTGCGAGTGCAAGCGGCTCTCGGGGATCGGGCAGGCGCCGGGAGGCCCCGCGGCGCACCCCGGCGGCACCCCACGCACGGCGAGGGGCCCGCACCCTGCCGGATGCGGACCCCTCGCCATGTGAAATGTTCAGGCGGTGACGCGAACCATGTCGGCCTGCGGGCCCTTCTGACCCTGCGAGATCTCGAACTCGACCCGCTGGCCCTCTTCCAGGGTGCGGTAGCCGTCCATCTGAATGGCGCTGTAATGGACGAAGACGTCCGCACCACCGTCGACCGCGATGAAGCCGTACCCCTTCTCCGCGTTGAACCACTTGACGGTGCCCTGAGCCATGCCTAACTCCCCTATTACTGGCCCTTGCACAGATCCACACTTCGCGGATCCGGGTCAGACCTCACCCCCCACGGATTGGGGGCGTGCGCCGGAACGCGTCGACCGCGGCCGAATGTATCCGTCCAACTGCCGTCTGCAACAGGTCAATCCGACGAGAATTCAGGGCAAGACCGGTCGGGAATCTGGCGAGAATTCATTAGAATTCAGGGCAAGTCGGGCCCCACAAAAGGCGCAAAACACACAAAAAACCTGCTTACTTTGGCTACTTCTTGTCGCCCGTGCAGCAGGTTTCCGGGGAGGCCGACCCGTGGATCGGCGGCGCGTTCCCCAACTGTACCTCGCTCAACCCCACTGAATTGCCCCCTCCGCTTCTCTCACGGAGGGGGCAATCGGATGAACTCTTCGTAATCGCTGTTACCGAAGGTAATTATCGGCCGCGATCAACCACGTTCAGCCACCGGCGACGGCGGGGATGATCGAGACGCCGGCCCCGTCCGGGGTCGCCGTCTCCAGACCCTGCTCGAACCGCACGTCGTCGTCGTTCACGTACACATTGACGAACCGCCGCAGCTTGCCCTGATCGTCCAGCACACGCGCGGCGATACCGGCGTGGTTCTTCTCCAGATCAGCGATGACCTCACCGAGGGTCGCCCCTTCGGCCGTCACCTCGGCCTCGCCACCCGTGTAGGGCCGCAGGATGGTCGGGATACGGACGGAAACGCTCATGATGCGAGGCCTGCCTCTCGGAAGGAGTCGAGGTTCGGACGGATGGTGGCGGTCAAACCGGTGCCGGCCACCGCGTCCAGGGTCTTCAGGCCGTCGCCGGTGTTCAGCACGACCGTGGTCTTGGTCGGGTCGAGGAGACCGTTCTCGATCAGCTTCTTCGCGACGCCGACCGTCACGCCACCGGCCGTCTCCGCGAAAATACCCTCGGTGCGGGCCAGCAGCTTGATCGCGTCGACCACCTGCTCGTCGTTCACGTCCTCCACCGCACCGCCCGTCCGGCGCGCGATGTCCAGGACGTACGGCCCGTCCGCCGGGTTGCCGATGGCCAGGGACTTGGCGATGGTGTTCGGCTTCTGGGGGCGGACCACGTCGTGACCCGCCTTGTAGGCGACGGACACCGGCGAGCACCCCTCGGCCTGGGCGCCGAAGATCTTGTACGGCTTGTCCTCGACGAGCCCGAGCTTGATCAGCTCCTGCAGACCCTTGTCGATCTTCGTGAGCTGCGAGCCGGAGGCGATCGGCACCACGAGCTGATCGGGCAGCTGCCAGCCGAGCTGCTCGCAGATCTCGTACGCCAGGGTCTTGGAACCCTCCGCGTAGTACGGCCGCAGGTTGACGTTGACGAAGCCCCAGCCCTCGCCGGCCGGGTCGCCGATCAGCTCGGAGCAGAACCGGTTCACGTCGTCGTAGTTGCCCTCGATGCCGACGAGCTCGCCGCCGTAGATCGCGGCCATGACGACCTTGCCCTGCTCCAGGTCGTGCGGGATGAACACGCAGGAGCGGAAACCGGCGCGGGCCGCGGCGGCACCGACGGCGCCCGCGAGGTTGCCGGTGGAGGAGCAGGAGAGGGTCGTGAAGTTGAAGGCGCGCGCGGCCTCGATGGCCTGGGCCACGACACGGTCCTTGAAGGAGTGCGTCGGGTTGCCCGAGTCGTCCTTCACGAAGAGCTTGCCGGCGTCGACGCCCAGCTCGCGCGCGAGGTTGTCGGCCTGGACGAGCTTGGTCCAGCCGGGGTTGATGTTCGGCTTGGTCGCCACGTCCGCGGGGACCGGCAGCAGCGGCGCGTAACGCCAGATGTTCGCGGGACCCGCTTCGATCCGCTTGCGGAGTTCCTCGGTGTCGTAGGCCGAGAAGTCGTACGCGATCTCGAGCGGGCCGAAACACTCCTCGCACGCGAAGACCGGTCCGAGCGGTACCCGGTGGCCGCACTCACGGCACGAGAGCGCCGCGGCCGGGCCGAGGTCTACGGTGGAGTCGGTGGTGCTTGCAACAGTCTGCACAGCCATGGAGGCGAGGCCCTTTCTCCTCATCTTCCTCGCGACGCATCTCGCCACGAGACGGATTTGGCACCTTCCCTAGCCGGGAGCCTCGCGTAATGATCAACATTGATCTACGAGACCGGCTGGAGGGTTGCCGGGGCTTCATCGGGCCGTATCCCTCTGCCCCTCTGGATGAGCGGTATGCGGTTGTATGAGCGGTTGTGGGCGCCTCCGACCCCCGACATGCGATGGTCATCAGCGTTGTTCAAGACTGTAACCGAAGGCCAGGACAGTTGAGCTAGCCGTCCGAACCGCGAGATGGATCACACAAGATCCACTCGCCGAGAGAACGCAGAGGAGCCGCGCACTGTGCTGAACGAAGTCGAGCGTTGGCTGAGCACCCGCTCCTGGTCCGTGACCGATCGCCCGCTCCACCAGATTCTGGCCGCGAAGCACCGCACGGGCCAGTCGGTCAGTGTCGTGCTGCCCGCGCTCAACGAGGAGGAGACCGTCGGCGACATCGTCGCCGTCATCCGCCACGACCTCATGCAGCAGGTCCCGCTCGTCGACGAGATCGTCGTCGTCGACTCGGGATCCACCGACCGCACGTCCGAGGTCGCCGCGGCGGCCGGCGCGCGGGTCGTCCACCGCGACGACATCCTGCCGCACCTCCCGCCCGTGCCCGGCAAGGGCGAGGTGCTGTGGCGCTCGCTCCTGGTCACCACCGGGGACATCGTCTGTTTCATCGACGCCGACCTGAAGGAGTTCTCCTCGGACTTCGTCTCCGGCATCGTCGGCCCGCTGCTGACCGACCCCGGCGTCGACCTCGTCAAGGCGATGTACGACCGCCCCCTCGGCGGCGCTGCGGGCCAGGGCGGCCGGGTCACCGAACTCATGGCCCGCCCCCTGCTGAACATGCACTGGCCGCAGCTGGCCGGCTTCGTGCAGCCGCTGGGCGGCGAGTACGCGGCCCGCCGCAGCCTGCTGGAACAGCTCCCGTTCCCGGTCGGGTACGGCGTCGAGCTGGGCATGCTGGTCGACGCCCTGCACCTGGTGGGCCTCGACGCGCTGGCCCAGGTGGACGTCGGCGTGCGCAAGCACCGGCACCAGGACGGGCAGGCGCTGGGCCGGATGTCCGCCGCGATCTACCGCACCGCGCAGCTCCGGCTGGCCCGCGGGCACCTGATCCGCCCCTCGCTGACTCAGTTCGAACGGGGCGCGGACGGTTTCGAGCCGCGCACCTACTCCGTGGACACGGAGGAGCGGCCGCCGATGGTGGAGATCGCGGAGTACGCGCAGCGGAAGGTCGCCTGACGTCGGCGGCGGTCGCCCGATGACGTCGGGAGTCGCCTGACGACAGCAGGTCACCCGCCGTATACGGCCTGCTCGCGCGTGCGCTCACATGTTTGAGCGTTTCCCGGCCGGGCTAGGTTGTGGCGTATGGCTTCCACGGCTTCCACCGCTTCTACGGCTTCCGCGCAGGGCGCTGCCCAGGTACTGGTCGCGTCCAACCGCGGCCCGGTCTCCTACGACGTCCAGGACGACGGCTCGCTGGCCGCCCGGCGCGGTGGCGGCGGGCTGGTCTCCGGTCTGTCGGCGATCGGGCCTGACGCGGGCGCGCTGTGGGTGTGCTCGGCGCTGTCCGACGGCGACCGCGAGGCCGTGCGGCGCGGGGTCGGCGAGGACGGTGTGCGGATGCTGGACATCCCGGCCGACGTGCACGCGGACGCGTACAACGGCATCGCCAACTCGGTGCTGTGGTTCGTGCACCACATGCTGTACCAGACGCCGCTGGAGCCGGTCTTCGACGCGGAGTTCCGGCGCCAGTGGGCGTCGTACGAGACGTACAACCGCGCTTTCGCCGAGGCGCTGGCCGAAGAGGCGGCCGAGGGTGCGGCCGTGCTGGTGCAGGACTACCACCTGTGTCTGGTGCCCGGGATGCTCCGCGAGCTCCGTCCCGACCTGCGGATCGGGCACTTCTCGCACACGCCGTGGGCGCCGGTGGACTACTTCCAGATGCTGCCCGACGACATCCGGGCGCGGCTGATGGAGGGCATGCTCGGGGCGGACCGGGTGGGGTTCCTGACCTGGCGGTGGGCGACGGCGTTCCAGAACTGCGCGGGCGCGGTCGACACGGATCGCTGGCTCTCCACGTGGCCGTCGGGCGCCCCGCGGGCCATCGAGCACCTGGGGACGGACGGGACCACCCACCAGGAGCGGATCACCCGCCGGACGCTCATCGGGGTCCACAGCCTCGGTGCCGACGCCGAGTTCCTGCACGCCCGCTCGCACGAGGCGGACGTCGAGGAGCGGATGGCGGCACTGCGCGAGGAGATCGGCGCGGGCCGCCGGACCATCGTCCGGGTGGACCGCACCGAACTCTCGAAGAACATCGTGCGCGGGCTGCTGGCGTACCGGCAGCTGCTCGACGACCGCCCCGAGTGGCGCGAGCGGGTCGTGCACGTGGCATTCGCCTACCCCTCGCGGCAGGACCTCGCCGTGTACCGGGACTACACCGCCGAGGTGCAGCGGGTCGCGGACGAGATCAACTCCCTTTACGGGACGCCCGGTTGGACCCCGGTCGTCCTCCATGTGAAGGACGACTTCGCCCGCTCGCTGGCCGCCTACCGGCTCGCCGACGTGGCCCTCGTCAACCCCATCCGCGACGGCATGAACCTCGTCGCCAAGGAGGTGCCCGTCGTCTCGGACGAGGGGTGCGCGCTGGTCCTGTCCCGGGAGGCGGGGGCGTACCAGGAGCTGGGCAAGGACGCGATCGTGGTGAATCCGTACGACGTGATCGGCACGGCGCGGGCACTGCACGAGGCGTTGTCGATGCCGGTGGAGGAGCGGGCGGAGCGGACGAAGAGGCTGTCCGCGGCGGCGACGGCGCTGCCGCCCGCGCAGTGGTTCCTGGAGCAGTTGGAAGCACTGCGCGACCAGGCCGGCTGAGCCGTCAGGCCGGCTGGGCCGTCAGTCCAGCCGAGCCGCCAGCGCCCGCAGCAGTCGTACGACCCCCTCGGGACCGTCCACCACCACGTCCGCCCGTTCCCTGAGTTCCGTCACCTCGTCGCTGCCGCTGCAGACCAGGAGGCCGGGGACGCCGTCGGAGCGGAGTTTGTCGACGGCGGCGAAGGCGGGGAGGTCGCCGAGGTCGTCGCCGGCGAAGAGGACGGCCTCGGCGGAGTGGGCGCGGGCGTGGTCGAGGAGGGCGACGCCCTTGTCCATGCCCGGGGGGCGCAACTCCAGGACCAAGCGGCCGGGTTCGACGACGAGGCCGTGGCGGGTGGCGAGGTCGGTGAGGGGTTCGCGCAGGGCCTCGAAGGCGGCCTGGGGGTCGGCGGCGCGCCGGGTGTGGACGGCGACCGCGCGGCCCTTCTCCTCGATCCAGGTGCCCTGCCAGGCGCCGATGCCGTCGAGGAACCCGGGCAGCTCGGCGCGGACGGCGGCCACGCCGGGGTGCGCGGCGGGGGCGGTGACCTCGCCGGTGGCCGCGTCCCAGCGCTCGGCGCCGTAGTGGCCGAGGACGACCAGGTGCTCAAGGCCCGGCACGCCCGCGAAGCCGCCGTGCCGGACCGCGACGCCGGCCGGGCGGCCGGTGATCACGGCGACCGAGGCGATCTTCGGGGCGAGGGCGGCCAGCGCGGTCACCGCGTCGGGGTGGGCGCGGGCCTGTTCGGGGTCCGGCACGATCGGGGCGAGAGTGCCGTCGAAGTCGAGGCCGACGACCGTCCCGGCCGGCCGCCGCAGGATCGCGGCGAGCCCGTCGCGTCCCGCCTGCGTGGCCGGGGTCGGCAGGGGTTCCATGGAGTGCGTCGAGTCCGTGTCCGTAGGGATGCCCATACGGTGACCCTAACCGGGCGGGGCCGGGCGCACCCGTGGCTCAGGGGAGCGCGCGGCCGGGCACCGTGCCTTGTCCCGGCGGGTGCCGGCGCCCACTCCGGCCGGATTCCGCACCCTGTCTCGGCGGGCTTCGCACCCTGTCCGGGCAGGCCCCGCGCCCACTCCGGGCAGATCCCGCGCCCTGTCCAGGCGAGCCCCGCGTCCGCTCAGCGCTCCGACCGGCGCCGGTCCCTCACCCGTCTCAGCCTGTTCACCGTGACCGGGTCGTGGGCGAGGGCACGCTCGTCGTCCAGGAGGGCGTTGAGCAACTGGTAGTAGCGGACCGGGGCCAGGCCCAGCTCCTCCCGTATCGCCCGCTCCTTGGCGCCGGGGCCCGCGAACCCCCGGCGCTCCAGGGCGAGGACGGCCCGCTCACGCTCCCCCAGCTGCTCGTGCTCCATGACCTCAACGGTAGGCCCCGCCACTGACAACGCGGGCCTCCCCCGAAGTCACCGGCCGTTGCCGGCCGCCTTCCGTCACCGGTCTTCCTTCACCGCCGTCGTCTCCAGTCGGCCCAGGACCGTCGACGGGCTGGCGCCGGGGGCGACCGCCTTGCCTATGCCCTCCTTGACGGCCGCGCTGACCGTGGACCAGGAGGTCTTGCCGACCGGGTACAGCTCGGACTGGGGCAGCTCCTGGAGGAACGGCTTGAGGTCGGTGTCCTGGTCGGCCGTGGCCATCACCTGGGAGGCGGAGTTGGTGACCGGCAGCAGGTCGTACTCGCGGGAGAAGGCGAGCACGTTCTTCTCGCTGTAGACGAAGTCGAGGAAGTCGCCGACCTGTTCGGCGTGGCCGCCCTGCTTGAACGCCGTCATCCAGTCGGCGACGCCCATGGAGTACTTGGTCTGCCCGTTCACCCCGGGCATCGGCACCATGCCGAACTTCACGCCCTTCTTCTCGGCGATCTTCATCAGCGAGGGGTGCCCGTTGAGCATGCCGACGTCACCGGACGCGAAGGCGGCGAACGCGGCGGCGCGGTTGAGCTCGCCGGGCGCGACGGGACCGGTCAGGCCCTTGTCGACCAGGTCGTCCTTGAGCCAGGTGAAGGTGTCGACGTTCTCGGCGGAGTCGAGGGCGTAGGTCCCGAAACTGTCGGTGTAGCCGCCCCCGCCGCTGAGCACCCACTGCATGGTCTCGGCCTGCGCCTCCTCGGGCCCCAGCGGCAGGGCGTACGGGTAGGTCACGCCCCGCTCCTTGAGGACCGCCGCGTCGGCGGCGAGCTGGGCCCAGGTCTTCGGCGCGGTGAGACCGGCCTCCTTGAAGAGGGTCTTGTTGTAGAAGAGCAGCCGCGTGGAGGCGGCGAACGGCATGCCGTACTGCACGTCCTTGACCTGGCCGGCGGTGGAGAACTGCGCCGCGAAGTCGGCCTGCGTACGGATGGAGAGCAGATCGTCGGCCTGGTAGAGCAGACCGGCGTCCGCGTAGTCGGCGTACGCGCCGATCTGCGCCATGTCGGGGGCCTTGCCGGCGTCGACCTGTTCCTTGACCTTGCGGTCGACGTCGTTCCAGGAGTAGACGCTGACCTCGACCTTCACATCGGGATGTGCGCGCTCGTACTCCTCGACCAACTGGCCCCAGTACTTCTTCGAGCTGTTGGCGGCCGAGTCGCCGTACTCCGCGGCGACCAGTCTCAGGGTGACGTCCCCGGAGTCTCCCGTCAGGCCACAGCCGGCGAGTACCGCCGTCATGCCCAGCGCGGAGCCCACCGCGATCGTTCCTGTCCTGCGCCCCTGGCGCTCTTGCCGCCGCTGCACTGCTGTTGCTCCCACCCTGCTGTCTCACCGTTCAATAAAAGGACCCAATAGGTCTACACCACGTAAGTGGACTAGACCTCTCATGGGTCGGGGCGTCACACTGTCCCCTGTGAGACATGTCATCGCCCTCGACGTGGGCGGCACCGGGATGAAGGCCGCCCTGGTCGGCGCGGACGGCGCACTGCTCCACCGGGCCCGCCGGGCGACCGGGCGCGAGCGCGGTCCCGACGCGGTCGTCGAGGGCATCCTCGACTTCGCCGCCGAACTGCGCGCGTACGGCATCGAGCACTTGGGCGAGCCCGCCGCCGCGGCCGGTCTCGCCGTCCCCGGCATAGTCGACGAGTCGGCCGGCATCGCCGCCTACTCCGCCAACCTCGGCTGGCGGGACGTACCCCTGCGCGATCTGCTGGCCGCGCGGCTCGGCGGGGTCCCGGTCGCCCTCGGCCACGACGTGCGCACCGGCGGGCTCGCCGAGGGCCGGATCGGGGCGGGCCAGGGCGCCGACCGCTTCCTCTTCGTCCCCCTCGGCACCGGCATCGCGGGCGCCATCGGCATCGCGGGCCGCGTCGAGGCGGGCGCCCACGGCTTCGCCGGCGAGATCGGCCACATCGTCGTACGCCCCGGCGGCACCCCCTGTCCCTGCGGCCAGGTCGGCTGCCTGGAGCGGTACGCGTCGGCGGCGGCGGTCAGCGAGGCGTGGGCGGCGGCCACGGGGGACGGGGAAGCGGACGCGGCGGACTGCGCGAAGGCGGTAGAGGCCGGGGACTCGCGGGCGCGTGCCGTCTGGCAGGAGGCCGTGGACGCCCTGGCCGACGGCCTGGTCACCGCGCTCACCCTGCTGGACCCGCGCACGCTCATCATCGGTGGCGGTCTCGCCGAGGCGGGGGAAACCTTGTTCACACCCCTGCGGGACGCCGTCCGGCAACGGGTCACCTTCCAGAAGCTGCCGAGCATCGTCCCCGCCGCCCTGGGCGACACCGCCGGCTGCCTGGGCGCCGGGCTTTTGGCCTGGGATCTCCTCAACCACACCGACCGTACGGAGGTAACCGCCTGATGGCAGCTGACCCAGGGGCGCGGGGAACTGCGCGACCAGCCACGACGCACCCGCGGCCCGCAGCGACCGGAGGCACCACGGTGCTGGCCGGTGCCGACGTGGTCCTCCCCACCGGAACGGTCAGGGCCGGCCGCGTGATCGTCGACGGCACGCGAATCGCCGGCGCCGCCCCAGAGAACGCCCAGGTCATCGACGTCACCGGCCACTGGCTGGTCCCCGGCTTCGTCGACATCCACAACCACGGCGGCGGCGGAGCGTCATTCACCTCCGGCACAGTCGACGACGTCCTCAAGGGCATCCACACCCACCGCCTGCACGGCACGACGACCCTGGTCGCCTCCACCGTCACCGGCGACATGGACTTCCTCGCCCAACGCGCCGGAATCCTCTCCGAGTTGGCCGAGCAGGGCGATATCGCCGGGATCCACTTCGAGGGCCCGTTCATCTCGCCGTGCCGCAAGGGCGCCCACTCCGAGGAACTCCTGCGCGACCCCGACCCGGCGGACGTGCGCAAGCTGATCGACGCGGCGCGCGGCCAGGCGAAGATGGTCACGCTCGCCACCGAACTGCCCGGCGGCCTCGACTCCGTACGCCTGCTCGCCGAGCACGGCGTCATCGCGGCGATCGGTCACACGGACGCGACGTACGAGCAGACGGTGGAGGCGATCGACGCGGGCGCGACCGTGGCCACGCACCTGTTCAACGCGATGCCGCCGCTCGGCCACCGCGAGCCCGGTCCGATCGTCGCGCTCCTCGAAGACCCGCGTATCACCGTCGAGTTGATCAACGACGGCACGCATCTCCACCCGGCCTCCCTGGAGTTGGCGTTCCATCACGCGGGAGCGGACCGGGTGGCGTTCATCACGGACGCGATGGACGCGGCGGGCTTCGGCGACGGCCGTTACATGCTCGGCCCGTTGGAGGTCGAGGTCAGCGAGGGCGTGGCACGGCTGGTGGAGGGCGGTTCGATCGCGGGGTCGACGCTCACGCTGGACCGGGCGTTCAAGCGGGCGGTGACGATCGACCGGCTGTCCGTCGAGGACACGGTCGCCGCGCTCTCCGCCAACCCGGCCCGGCTGCTGGGTGCTTACGGCGAGATCGGCTCCCTGGAGCCCGGCAAGTACGCCGACCTGGTCCTTCTCGACCGTCATTTCGACCTCAAGGGCGTCATGCGGCGCGGCGAATGGGTGGTCGATCCCCAACTGGGGTGATCTGTCCCGCTGTTGAGGTGGCGGCCGCCCTGGAAGACTGGGCGGCCGCCGTCCAATGCGCGCCTTCCCGGGGGGGAGGTCGGCCCAGGTGATCCTCACGGTCACGCTGAACACCGCTCTCGACATCACGTACCGCGTGCGGGGTCTGCGCCCGCACGCCTCCCACCGGGTCACCGAGGTGATCGAACGGCCGGGCGGCAAGGGCCTGAACGTGGCCCGCGTGCTCGCGGCCCTCGGCCACGAGGTGACGGTGACCGGCTTCACGGGCGGCGCCACCGGACGGGTCGTGCAGGAGCAACTGACCGCCACCGCGGGGGTCGTGGACGCGCTGGTGCCGGTGACCGGGGCGACCCGCCGCACGATCGCCGTCGTCGACCAGGAGACCGGTGACACGACCCAGCTCAACGAGCCGGGTCCGACGGTCACTTCGGCCGAGTGGTCCGCCTTCCAGGAGGCCTACGAGGATCTGCTCGTACCGGCGTCGGCGGTGGCGCTGTGCGGGAGTCTGCCGCCGGGGGTGCCGGTGGGGGCATATGCCGGGCTGGTGCGGACCGCGCGGGCGGCCGGGGTGCCTGTCCTGCTCGACACCAGCGGGGAGCCGCTGCGCCGCGGGGTCGCCGCCCGCCCCGACATCGTCAAGCCGAACGCCGAGGAACTGGCCGAACTCACCGGCTCCCACGAGCCGTTGCGTGCCACGCAGGACGCCCGCAGGCGGGGTGCCGGGGCCGTCGTCGCCTCACTGGGCGCGCAGGGGCTCCTTGCGGTCGCTCCGGAGGGACGCTGGCGGGCCGTCCCACCCGCCCGGATACCCGGCAACCCGACCGGCGCCGGCGACTCGGCGGTCGCGGGCCTGCTGTCGGGCCTGGTCGAACAACTCCCCTGGCCGGACCGGCTGACCCGCGCGATCGCGCTGTCTGCGGCGACCGTACTGGCCCCGGTGGCGGGCGAGTTCGACCGGTCGGCGTACGAGGAGTTGCTGGGGCGGGTGGCGGTCACGAAGGAGGCTTCCGTGGCATGACCGCTGCACGGTGACCCGCTACTGGTCGACGTTCTCCGTCACGGAGAACTGGTCGAGCAGGGCGTTGCACTTGTTGCCCTGCTGGCAGGAGAGCTGGATCGTGTTGGTGCCCTTGTTCAGGGAGACCTGGGCCCAGGTGGTCTGCCAGTTCTTCTCGAAGTCCTTGCCGACTCCGCCGAAGTTCTTCATGTTCAGCGGCCGGTCGCTGGTCTTGCCGTTGATCGTCAGCGTCCCGTCGGCATCCTGGTCGGCGATGGTGTAGCGGACGTAGACCCGGTAAGTGCCGGACTTCGGGATGCCGTTGACCGTCCAGGTGACGGAGGCGCCGACCTGGTTGAAGCCCTGTACGTAGACACCGCCGTCGGACTTGGCGCCCTTCACGTCGGACGCGGTGCTGGTGCCGCCGTCCAGACGCAGCGTCTTCGCGTCGCTCTCCGGAAGGTCGGCCGCCGCTGCCGACGAGGTCGACGCGCTCGGCTCCGAGCTCTGGGACGTGGACGGAGTCGCCGACGCGTCGCCGCCCGCCTTGTCGTCCGAGGAGTCGCCGTTCATCATCGCGACGCCGATGCCGATGACGACCGCGGCGACCACCGCGATCGCGCCGATCAGCAGCCCCTTGGTGTTGGGCCCGCGGCCCCGACCACCGCCACCGTCGCTGCGGAACGGCTGCTGCGGGCCGGTGGGTGCGCCGCCACCCGGGAAGGTCTCCGGCGCCGCGTAGTGCGAGTTCGGCTGCTGGTAGGCACCCGGCTGCTGCGGGACCTGGGCGTACGGGGCGGTCGCGGCGGCCGGGGCCTGCTGCTGGCCGCCGTACTGCCGCTGACCGACGGCCCGCTGCCGGTTGACCGAGTTCGGGTAGCCATAACCACCGCCGGAGGGCGGTTGGGCTCCCTTGGCCTGTCCGTCGGCGTAGAGGTAGCCGAACGGGTCGTCGTCCTCGGGCGTACTGGCGCCGTTGTTGCCGGACGTCATCCCTAGGTACTCCTCAGCGGTGCGGGTCGGATGCGATACGTGGAGTCAGAATGGCGAGCCTACCCGCTCCGGATGACCCAAACGGGTGACTCGGATCGCATCGACCGGCGGACCTGACCCCTGACCTGGAGATCATCCGGCCCGTCTGTGCTGTTTGGGACGAGATCGTTTCTCTACGTACATCCGCTCGTCAGCGGACTTCAACACCTCGTCCGCGGTCATCCCGCAGTGCGCCCACCCGATGCCGAAGCTGGCGCCCACGCGCATGGCGCGGCCGTCGACGCGGATGGGCTGGATGATCTCGTTGCGCAGGCGTACGGCCAGGTCCTGGGCGTCGGCGCGGCCGAGGCCGTCGGCGAGGACGACGAACTCGTCGCCGCCGAGCCGGGCCACGGTGTCCCCGTCGCGCACGCCCCGGGACAGCCGCCGGGCGACCTCGATGAGAACCGCGTCACCCGAGTTGTGCCCGAACCGGTCGTTGATCGACTTGAAGCCGTCGAGGTCGCAGAAGAGGACCGCGAGCCCCTTGCTGCCGTCGTCGCGGTCGCCCTCGCCCTCGGGGGCGACGGTGTGCACGTGGTGGTCGAAGCCGTCGAGGCCGCCGAAGCTGTCGAGTGCGCCGGAGCCGCCGATGACTTCGAGGCCGCCGCCGGGCCGGTAGTCGAAGCCGTGGCCGTTGGCGTCGTAGGCCGGGTGACCGTAGGCCGCGTCCAGGGTCTCCAGGGCGCCGGGCGTGGTCGCGCGCTGGCAGAGCCGGCTGGAGAGGCGGGAGCGCAGCTCGGCGGAGTTCGGCAGGCCGGTGAGGGAGTCGTGGGAGGCGCGGTGGGCGAGCTGCAGCTCGCGGCGCTTGCGCTCCTCTATCTCCTCGACGTGGGTGAGCAGGAAGCGCGGGCCGTCGGCGGCGTCCGCGACGACCGAGTTGCGCAGGCTGACCCAGACGTAGGTGCCGTCACGGCGGCCGAGTCTCAGCTCGGCGCGGCCGCCCTCGGCGGAGGTTCTCAGCAGCGTGCCGATGTCCTCGGGGTGGACCAGGTCGGAGAAGGCGTAGCGGCGCATCGCGGAGGCGGGGCGGCCGAGCAGGCGGCACAGGGCGTCGTTCGTGCGCAGTATTCGGCCGTGCTGGTCGCCGCCCATCTCGGCGATGGCCATGCCCGAGGGGGCGTACTCGAAGGCCTGCCGGAAGCTCTCCTCGCTGGCCCGCAGCGCCTGCTGCTCCCTTTCGAGCCTGACCAGAGCGCGCTGCATATTGGCGCGAAGTCGTGCGTTGCTGATCGCTATCGCGGCCTGGAACGCGTACATCTGGAGCGCTTCGCGACCCCAGGCGCCCGGCCGGCGGCCGTTGCGCGGGCGGTCCACGGAGAGCACGCCGATCAGTTCGCCGCACGCGCCGCCGTTCACGCCCGGCGTGTAAAGGGGCGCGAAGAGCCGGTCGGAGGGGTGCCACTCGTCCTCGAAGCGGGGCGCGGGTCCGTCCGTGTACCACTGCGGTACGTCGTCGTCGTCGAGGATCCAGCCCTCGGTGTGCGGGATGAAGACCAGGTCGCCCCAGTGCTCACCCATGCCGAGCCGACGGTCCCAGGAGTCGCGCGAGCCGACGCGGCCGGTGATCAGCGCCTCGGCCGCGGGGTTGCCCGCGAAGGCGGCGACCACGAGGTCGCCGTCGGGGCGGACCAGGTTGACGCACGCGAGCTCGTAGCCGAGGCCGTTGACGACGCCGTCGGCCACGGTCTGGAGTGTGTCGGCCAGGCTGCGCGCGGTGTTCATGTCCGCCATGACCTGGTGCAGTTGTCGCAGGGACGCGAGGCGGACGTAGGGCTCCGACTCGGTTTCCATGATCGCCCTCCCCCCGAGTCCTCGCAGCGAATCAAGGGTGCTCATCGGCGTATCGTTCTGGCAGCTTTCCCCGCCACTGAATCACAGCGCGCTGCCCACTCGGTACACAGGGTCAACAATTAGTACCCCTTGTGACTCAAGTCACAGCTAAACATGAACAATTGAGTGGGGATTCTGCGTTTTCCCTGTGCGTTCGCTGAACGCAATCTTTGTACGTATGTGAAGGCCTCTGTCACTCATCCGGCGCTGGTCCGACATTGGTCCTAGGACCTGCCTCGGACCGGGGCCCGATGCCCCGCCGCAGGGAGGACATTAGCGTTCCGTACGTGCCGAACACTCCCCCCGCCACGTCCCCGCCCGTCCCGCTGCCCGCCGCCCGGCATCCTGAGGGCGTGAGCAATGACGAGTTCCGCGCCGCCATGTCCCGGCTGACCGCGGGCGTGGTGCTGGTGACCGCACAGGAGCCCTCGCTGGACCCCGACGACCCGTCGGCGCCGCCCGGCGAGGACGTCGGCATGACGGCCACGGCGTTCCTCTCGGTGTCCCTGGACCCGCCCCTGGTCCTGGTCAGCGTGCGCGAGGGCTCCCGCATGGACGACCTGCTCGCGGAGCAGCCCCTGTGGGCGGTCTCGGTCCTCTCCGAGAGCCAGCGCCACATCGCGGGCCGGTTCGCCATGAAGGGCCGCATCAGCGACCGCCTCCTCTTCGAGGACATCCCCTACAGCCGCGGCAAGGCCACCGACGCCCCTCTGGTGGGCGGCGCGCTGGCCACCCTGGAGTGCCGCACGGAACAGCTGATCACGTCCGGCGACCACACCCTGGTGATCGGCCGCGTCCTGACGGCGTCGGTACCGAGCGCGGACGGGGGCCCACTGGCGTACTTCCGGGGCCGGTACCGGCAGTTGGGCTGAGCCCCGGCCTGCGGGAAAATCCGTGGCACGCGCGCGTAGTGCCTGCCTAGGGTGCGCGCATGGCGACGACGACCCCATGGCTGCACCTCGAAGAGATCACCCCGCGCACCTTCGAGGCCGCGACCGGCATCCGGGTCCGCCCGGAGCAGGAGTTCGCCGTCTCGCCGGTCCTGCAGTCCCTCGCCGAGGCGTACGTGCGTCCCGCCGGGGTCGCCTGGCCGCGGCTGATCGTCGACGGCGAGCGCCCGGTCGGGTTCCTGATGGCCTTCTTCGACATCGACTGGCACACCGACGGCAGCCTCTTCCGCTCCGGCCTGTGGCGCCTGAACATCGCCGCCGACGAACAGGGCCGCGGATACGGCCGGTTCGCCGTGGAGTCCGTCGCCGCCGAGATCCGCCGCCGGGGCGGCAAGGAGCTCTACGTCACCTGGCACCCCGGCGAGCACGGCCCGGAGAACTTCTACCTCCGCCTCGGCTTCCGCCCCAACGGGGAGCTCTCCGAGGGGGAGACGGTGGGCGTGCTGGACCTCGACTAGCGCCGGGTCCGTCTTTCGCCGGGCAGGTCACACGTACCGCCCCGGCCTGCGGGCCGCGTGACGTTGTCAGCCGGGATGCACTGTCCCGTGCTGCCGGCGGTACTCGCGCGGAGTGAGGCCGTAGGCGTTGCGGAAGGTCTGGCTGAAGTGCGCGGGGCTGGAGAATCCCCATCGCGCCGCGATCGCCTGAATAGGGCGCGAAGCCAACTGGACATCAGCGAGATCGCGCCGGCACTGCTCAAGGCGACGCCCGCGGATCCAGCCGGCGACGGTCTGCCCCTCGTGCTGGAAGAGCCTGTGCAGATAGCGCAGGGAGATGTGATGGGCGGCGGCGATCGCGTCCGGGGTGAGGTGCGGATCACCGAGATTGTCCTGGACGAAGACGTGGATCCGGGCCGTCAGCGCACGCTGGCGAGTGTGGGGCGCCACCGTTCTCGGGGCGTCGAGCGCGTCTGCCAGTGCCGTGGACAGTACGTCGAGGGTAAGGGTGGACAGCCGGGAGGTCTGCGCCGGACTGAGGCCGGACAGCTGCCGGGCAAGCTGCCGCAGGAACTGCGACGACAGCGCGCCGATGCCCTGGTCACCCGGGATGCGTACGGCGCTGAGCCGTTGCACGTCCTGGTCGCGCAGCGCCAACAGGGAGCGCGGGAAGCGCAGTAGGAGCAACTGCTGGCTGCCCGGAACGTCCGGCGCGAACTCGGAGACGTAGGGGCGTGAGGGGTCGAAGAGGATGAGGTCTCCGACTCCGAACTCCGCGCACCGCTGCGCCTGGGTGATCCGCCCGCGGCCGCGCAGGATGCAGCCCACCTTGAGTACTTCGGGATCGGTCCGGCGAATCAGCTTGGGCGTGCGGTGGACACCGTGCGCCGCCGTGGTCATCAGCGTTGTCTGCACGGAGCCGACATCGCACACGCCGACCTGGGCTCTGAAACCCGTCTCCACCTGAGGGTCGCACCGTAAGTCATAGGGCACCCAGAGCCTCGAACTGACCTCACGCCAGAAGTCGAAAGCCTCTCCCGGCGACACATCGGCCGTGCTGACTACGTCCATAGCCCGTCATGGTGCTGTCGTCAGGAGTGCGATACCAGCCATCGTCCGGACAAGCTCACCGACGGTGGGCGGCCCTCATCCTCGCGGACTTGCGGGCCGACGGAGCCGGACGTCGAGGCGGGCGACCAGGTCGGGGGCGGTCACGATGTCGATCACGGCGATCCGGTTCCGTACGAAGGTGAAGGTCAGCGCGCGGTCGAGGTGGTCGTCGACGAACGCGGCGACGCCCGGGACGCCGTCGACCAGCGCGGGACGGGAGACGCCCGCGTACCGTCCGTACGTCGCCGCGCCCTTGGCCACCGCCGTCGCGCCCGAGGTGACGCCGGTGTCGGCGCGGGCGATGACGTCGGGGTCGAGCAGTTCGACCAGGGCCGCGAAGTCGCCCTCCCGGGTGGCCGCCAGGAACGCGTCCACGACCTGCCACTGCCGCGCCCGGTCGGCGCCGGGGGCCTCGGCGCCCCGCACCCGGCGCCGGGCCCGGCTGGCCAACTGCCGCGCCGCCACCGGGGAGCGCCCCACGACGGTCCCGACCTCCTCGTACGACACCCCGAACAGATCGTGCAGCACGAACGCGAGCCGCTCGGGCGGGGACAGCGTCTCCAGTACGACGAGCAGCGCGACGCCCACCGAGTCGGCGAGCAGCGTGTCCTGTTCGGGATCGGCGGCGTCCACGGCCGGCACGCGCGCGTGGGTCTCCAGCGGCTCCTCCGCGCGGGACCTGCGCGAGCGCAGCATGTCCAGGCAGACCCGGCCGACGACGGTCGTCAGCCAGCCCCCGAGGTTCTCCACCTGCCGGGCATCGGTCCGCACGAGCCGGAACCACGCCTCCTGCACCGCGTCATCGGCCTCGGCGAACGAGCCGAGCATGCGGTGGGCGACGGCACGGAGACGGCTTCGGTGCGACTCGAATCGCAGCGCGAGGAATTCGGTTTCGTTCGCGTCCATGGCCACAGCCCCTTGCCCGTCGTCGTCCGGTGTCCGCCGTCGACGGCATGACGAAGGGCGGAGGGGGGATGTGACAACTACAGGACACAGGCCGTTCTACGAATACGGGCCACAAGTAAGGAGTACGGGCAAGACGTGCGAGCCGGGGCTCAGCCCCAGCCCTTCCCCTGTCGTCCCCGCTTCGTGTCGGAGCGCTGCTTCTTCTCGCGCAGCCGGCGTTCGTTGATCCCGCGCGGGATACGGGTCGCCCGGCGCGGCTTGGGCGGCGGCGCGGTGGCCTCGGCGAGCAGCGCGGCCAGCCGTACGGCCGCGGTCTCGCGGTTGCGCCACTGGGACCGGTGCTCGGAGGAACGGACGCTGATCACGCCGTCGACGAGCCGGCCGGCCAGCCGCTCCAGCGCGCGTGCCTTCCACACCTCGGGCAGCGACTCGGTCTTGGCCAGGTCGAAGCGGAGCTCCACCTGGGAGTCGGTGGTATTGACGTGCTGCCCGCCGGGCCCGGAGGAGCGCGAGAAACGCCAGATGAGCTCGGCCTCGGGGAGCGAGACGGAGCCGCGGATGGCATAGGGACCGGACATGACTCCATGGTCGCGGGTCTGTCCGGTCCACGTCACCCCGTTTTCACGGGCGAGCCGCCGAACGGTTGGTAAAAAAGGTAAAGGGGTGCGGAACCTTGGGGACCCCCCGCGGCGTTCATACGGGTGACGGTAGCTTCGTCCACAGTGCGAAGCCCGTACGACGTAACGAGGGAAGGGACTCCCAACAATGGCTGTAAGCCTGTCCAAGGGTGGCAACGTCTCGCTCACCAAGGAGGCCCCGGGCCTGACGGCCGTCACCGTGGGCCTCGGCTGGGACGTCCGCACCACCACCGGCACGGACTTCGACCTCGACGCCTCGGCGATCGCGGTCAACCCGCAGGGCAAGGTCTACTCGGACGGTCACTTCGTCTTCTTCAACAACAAGCAGACGCCTGACCAGACCATCGTCCACACCGGCGACAACCGCACGGGTGAGGGCGAGGGCGACGACGAGGCGATCAACGTCAATCTGGCGGGCCTCCCGGCCGACGTCGAGAAGATCGTCTTCCCGGTCTCCATCTACGACGCCGAGAACCGCTCGCAGAACTTCGGCCAGGTCCGCAACGCCTACATCCGCATCGTCAACCAGGCGGGCGGCGCCGAGATCGCCCGCTACGACCTCTCGGAGGACGCGGCCACGGAGACGGCGATGGTCTTCGGCGAGCTGTACCGCAACGGCGCCGAGTGGAAGTTCCGCGCGGTAGGCCAGGGCTACGCCTCGGGCCTGGTGGGCATCGCCCAGGACTTCGGCGTGAGCGTCTGAGCTACCGCCAGCTGAACTGGAGCCCCCTGGTCGCCATGACCGGGGGCTCCGGCGTTTTCGCTGCTTGGACAACGTCCGCATCCACCGGGCCTGATGTGTCAGAAGAAATGCAGGAGTTCGGTGAGGGAGGTGATGGAGGGCACGTCCGAGACGGCCGAGTCCCGGCACAGCGCACGTCCTGCATAGCCGAGTCGGATCGCCGCGGCGACCAGGTCCGGATCGTCATCGACGAACAGACACTGAGCAGGAGCGAGGTCCAGCGCGGCGCTGGCGTGGTGGTACATGCGCGGGTCCGGCTTGTTGCAGCCGAGGACGGCGGAGATTGCATACGCCTCGAAGAACCGGCGGATCCCGAGTCCGGCGTGGAGGTCGGGCAAACCGGCCCAGGAGTCGGACACCACGGCCATCCGCACCCCCCGCCGGCTCAGCTCCTCCAGGGTTTCCACGACGTCCGGGTACGTCTCCAGGAACACGGTCGGGGCGACTTCGCGGCCCAAGTCGGCGAGAAGTCGCGAGGTCGGGTCCACGCCGAGGTGGCGGAGCATCACCCGGTGGTAATCCTCGTAGTCAGGCGTCGATGACGAGGTGGCGAAGAAGTGGTCGCCCGCACTGATGGCCGCCGCGAACTGTTCCGGTGTGATCGACGGGGCGTGGGCGAGGACGGTCTGCTCGAAGTCCGCTCGCGGGTTCCAACGACCGCCGATCGGCCGCATCAGCACGCCGCCCGAGTCGAAGAGAACAGCACGGAGATGGTCGGGAGAGGCCGACGGTGTCGTCACCCGCCCAGTCTGTTGACCGGACGCCCACTGGTCGACCCCTCTTCGAGCCGGACACTCACCGGATCTCGACGAACCGTGCTCCGGTGCGACGGGACGTCTTTCCCAAAGAACACATGGTGGAAAGAACCCTCACCGACCCTCGCCGTGCGTTTCCCAGAAACAACCTGGCGCGCTACCGGGACACCGAAAACGCGGCCTCACGAATTCCCGGAGCCCGCTCTATTGGACTCTATGTGGCTCTATGGGGCGACGAACGTTTTGATCACCGCGCGGAAGCGTTCGACCTCGGCTCGGTCTCGTAGGAATTCTCGGAATCCGGTCAGTGAAGTGTTGTATTCGGTGATCGGATTCCAGCCGCCGGGAGGTGTGACGTCGCGGCGGGTCGGCCATTGGAAGCCCGTGCTCTGGCGTTCCGCCGTCAGTTGCCAGGCGATATAGAGCTTCGCGGCCGCGGGGTGGTTCGCCTTGCGGAAGATCGCCGCAGTTTGGGGCCAGCTCATGAACTGGTCCGTCCTCGGGACGACGTAGCGAAGGGGCTGGCCCGGGGTGGGGACGAACGGGGCGAGGCTGGAGAGGCTCACCGTGCGCTGGCCGCTGACCATCGACGCGATGGCCACGCCTCCGTTCGCGACGATGAGTGGGTTCTGGTCCATGAACTGCTCCATGTAGCGGAGCCCGTATTTCTGTGTCACCAGGTAGAACGCGAACAGGATGGCGTCTTCCGAGGTGGGGTCCGGGACCACGATCTTGTCGCGGAACGCGGTCGTCAGAAAGTCACCGGCGTCTCTGGGCGCCTCGGCCTCGGTGACGAGGTCGCTGTTGCTGACGCGGCCGAAGGAACGGCCCAGGAGGCCGATATAGGCGTAGTCGGAGTCCCGGTACTGCGAGAACACCGCTTGGGCGCCCGGCGGCCGGTACGGCAGGAGCGCGTTCTGGGACTTCCAGTGGTCGAAGTCGTACAGCGTCTGGAGCTGGGCGACGTCCGGCTCCAGGCCGCCGAGGGTCAACTGCCGGTTGATCAGGGCGCTTTGCACCGGGCTGTAGCGGACGGTGAAGACGGCGTCGATCCCGGGAAACGCGGTGACGAACGCCTGCCGGGTCCCGGCCTCCTGGTTGGGGGAGCTACCGCCCGCCCACACGACCAGCTTGCCGCCCTCGTCGAGCGCGTCCTGGTACAGCTGCTGCAGGTAATCGGCCGAATCACCGCTCACCGTCGCGGCCGGCGCCGCGAACGCTCTGTTCTGCGCGATCGCCGAAACGCTCACGCCTGCCGCGCCGACCGCGGCGTATTTGAGGATGCCACGTCGGCCAATAGCACCTGTCACCGAATCAGAGATATTCAATGTGCCCTCCATTGGATTGGGCCACGCCAATTCTTTGACGTTCTTTGACGTGAAACCCTGCCACGGCATCGCCGGCCTGAGAGCGGATGACAGGTTATTGACAGCGGACCTGTTCAGCTCTGCCCTTTCGGGCAGAGATATCAATATTCCATAAAGACAGGACGACCTTCCAAGGGGCGCCGGAGCCGATAAGTTGCCGCCCATGGACCTCACTCCCCTCCCCCTCACCCCCGATCACGACATCCCGGCGCCCCTCCTCACCGAGCTCACCGCTCTCTACGCCTCCAACCGGGAGTTCCACGCGCTGAGCGGGGACTTCCCGGATCCGGACGACATCCGGCCCGAGCAGGTCGCGGTCGCGTTGGCGGACGAGTTGGCGAACCCGGACGTGGAGGTGCTGCTGGCGCGGAGTGCGGGGCGGCTGGTCGGGGTGGCGATCACGCTCGACCGGCACCCCGACCCGGCCGATCCCGACCCGTGGATCGGGCTGCTGCTCATCGACGCGGGGGCTCAACGGAAGGGGTACGGGCGGCAGTTGGCCGGTCTCGTCGAGGAGCGGTTCCGGGCGGCCGGGCGGGATGCCCTGCGGCTGGCCGTACTTGATGCCAATCCCGACGGGCTCGCCTTCTGGCAGGCCCTCGGCTACGAGGTGATCGGACATCGGCCCGACCTCCAACTCGCCCGGCCCTGCTCGGTGTTGCGCAAGGAGTTGGGCGGTGGAGGGCTCGCGTGAGCCTCACGGGTGGGCCGGCTTGCCGTCTCCGTACAGCCAGGTCTTCCAGATTCCGGTGAAGTCCTTGTCCGGCGCCTGCTTCTCGACGTACGCCGTGAAGTCCGCCGTGTCCGCGTTGCCGTGGCGGTGGGTGGCCGCCCAGCCCTGGACGATGTCGTAGAAGGTGTCGTCGCCGACAGTCTGGCGGATCTTGTGGAGGACCATCGCGCCGCGCAGGTAGACGGGGGTGTCGGAGACGTGGCCGGGGCCGCTCGGGCGTGCGGGCGGGAAGGCCCACAGGTCCTCGTAGTCGTCCTCGCCGTGCGCGTAGAGGTGGTGGAAGGTCTGCTCCGCCGTGTCGCCGTCGTGGTCCTCGTCCCACAGCCACTCCGCGTACGTGGCGAAGCCCTCGTTCAGCCACATGTCCCGCCAGGTCTTCGGGGTGACGGAGTCGCCGTACCACTGGTGGGCCAGTTCGTGGACGAGGGTCTCGGTGTCGGGGGCGCCGGGGAAGATCGGGCGGTTCTGGGTCTCCAGGGCGTACTCGGCGTCGTCCGGGCGGTCGACGATCGCGCCGGTGGAGGAGAAGGGGTACGGGCCGAAGTTGTAGCGCGCCCAGTCCATGATCTCGGGGAGTCGGGCCAGCACCTTGCGGCTCGCCGCCTTCACCGTCGGGTCCACGGCGGTGTAGATCGGCAGGCCGTCGGTGGTCGTCGAGCGGCTGATGTCGTAGTGGCCCACGGCGATCGTGGCCACGTAGCTCGCCATGGGTTCGGCGGTGTGCCAGCGGAAGGTGGTCCGGCTTCCGGCCGTCGTCTCGCTCGTCAACTCGCCGTTGGAGACCGCCTGCAGGCCCTTGGGAACTGTCACCGCGATGTCGTAGGTCGCCTTGTCGGAGGGGTGGTGATTGCCCGGGAACCACGTCGTGGAGCCGATCGGCTCGCCCAGGGCGAGGGCGCCGTCCGCGGTCGGGAGCCAGCCCTCCTTGGAGCCGTCGGGGTCGGTGATCGTCTGCGGGGTGCCCCGGTAGCGGACGGTGGTGCGGAAGGTCTCGCCCTCGTCGAGGTCGTCGTGGGGGCGGACGGTGAGTTCCTGGCCGGCGCGGTTCCAGCGGGCGGGGCGGCCCTCGACGCTGACGTCCGTCACGTCCAGACCCCTGAGGTCGAGGTCGAAGGCGGAGAGGTCATGGGTGGCGCGGGCGGTGACGGTCGCCGTGCCGGTGAGGCGACCGCCCTGCCGCTCGCCGTCCTTCGGGTCGTACGCGAGGGTCAGGTCGTAGTGCGTGACGTCGTAACCGCCGTTGCCCGCCTTGGGGAAGTACGGGTCCCGTACGCCGGAGCCGCCCGGTGTGCCCCGGACCCCGCCGTCGCATCCGGCGAGACCGCCCCCGGCCAGGAGGACGGTGAGCAGCAGGGCGGCCGGGGCGAGGGGGACGGATCGGGGCACGTCCGTGATCCTAGGCGGCCGGGGGGCCGGCACGGCGTGACACCATCGCGTACGTGCTCGACATCGGCTACGCCCTCTCCAACCGTTTCCCCGACCCGCCCCAGACGGACTACCGCCGCGTGGACGTCCACGCCCTGCGGCACGACCTGTTCTGCGGGGACGTCTATCTCGCCGACACCAAGGCCGACCGGGAACTGTCCACAGCCTGGGGATGGGTGCCGGTGCTCGACTTCGCGTGGGCGTTGTGCGACATCGTGGAACAGCTGGACAAGGACCCGGCGGGATCGCGTGCCGCGCGTCCGCAGCGGGCGGAGCTGGACTTCACGGAGACCACCGACCGCATGCTCTTCGAGCGGCGGTTCGGGTGGGTGGACGTCGAGTCGGACTGGATGCCGGCCGACGAGCCACCGCTGTCCTTCTCCCACGGCGAACTGCGGCGCGAGGCACGGGACTTCCTCCAGGACCTGATCGCCGACCTGGTGGACCTGCACGAGGACCTCGGCGAGAACCCGGCGATCTGGGCCCTGCAGGCCAAGTTTCCCCGGGTGGACTGACTCACGAGGGGCACAGACACGGTCCCGCCGATAGGCTGAAGACGCTCGGGTACCAGTGCGCACTCCGCAGGAGCTTCCGCGATACGCAGCACAGGAGGAACCGTGGCCGGCCAGTTCGAGGCGACAACCGACATCAACCGCTCCATCGAGGACGTCTTCGCCTTCCTCGCCGAGGGGACGAACGACCCCAAGTTCAGCCCTCGGGTCCAGTCGATCGCGAAGAGCCCGGAAGGGCCGACGGCCGTGGGCACGGTCTTCACCAGCACGGTCAAGGACGCCGGCATGAAGTCGGCCCGGACGTTCCGGATCACCGAGTTCGAGGCGCCCCGTCGGATCCGCTGGGCGGAGACCTCGAAGAACTCCGTGACGGCGGACGAGGGCGGCTACGACCTGGAGTCCACCGGTCCCGGCACGACCCGCGTGCGGATCTACAACGTCCTCGAAGGCCACGGCATCGGAAAGCTGCTGGTGGGCTTCGCGGCGGCCGCGGCCCGCAAGGACGCGCCCGCGTTCGGCCAGCGGATCAAGACGGCGGTGGAGGCGGAGACCAAGCCGGCCTAGAGGCCCGGGGGCCTTGGGGCTCCGCGGGCTTCGAGGTCTGGGGATTTCGAGGCCTGGGGGCTTGGGGACCCGCGGGCTTCAGGACCCGCGGGCTTCAGGACCCGCGGGCTTCAGGAGTCCCCAGGGCCCTGCGAGTTCGCGCGCATTCCCCGCCACAGCAGATCCGTGAGGTCCGCGATCTGGGCCCGCTGGTCACCGCCCGGGTCCAGGAGGAGCAGCCCGCCCAGGCCCCGCATGACCGTGCGCGGGTCCAGGTCCGCGCGCACGGTGCCCGCCTCGACGTTGGCTCTCACCAGCGCGGCCAGCGCGACGGTGACCTCCTCGTAGGCCCGGTTGTACACCTCGCCGCCGGTCGCCGCGGCCCGCAGCGCGTCGCCCAGGCCGCGCTTCGTCGCCATGTAGTGGGCCAGGTGGTCGGTGACCCAGATCCGGAAGGCCTCCTGCGGCGGGTGCGCCTCGATCAGGCTCGGCACGATCTCGATGAGGTGCCGCACTTCGGCCTGGTAGACCGCGAGGACGAGCGCTTCGGGCGTCGGGAAGTGCCGGTAGATCGTGCCGACGCCGACTCCGGCCGCCTTCGCGATGGCGTTGAAGGAGACCTCGCCCGACTCGGCCAACGCCCGCTCGGCGGCGGCGAGGATGCGCTCGCGGTTGCGTCGCGTATCCGCTCGGCGCGAGCTGATGGGCTCCGTTGTCATGGTCACAGGCTACTTTCTTGCCGAGCGGATAATTATCCGGTACGTTTCCGAGACCAGAACGGATAATTATCCGCTTCCTGTGAGGAGAGGGCCAACCATGAACACATCCCTTGTCGGAGCCACCCGCTCCACCCCTGCGGGGAACTGGATCGACGGCCGGTGGAACTTCGGCGGCGAGATACACGAGTCCCTCGACCCCTCGACGGGCAAGGCGGTCGGCACCTTCCACTCCGCGGGCGCCGCCGAGGCGCGGTCCGCGATCACGGCCGCCCGGGAGGCGTTCGACACCACCGGCTGGTCGCGCCTGGCCGAGCCGCGGGCCCGGGCGCTCGACGAGTTCGCGGACCGCGTCGAGCGCCGCACCGACGAACTCGGGCACCTGCTCTCCCGGGAGACCGGCAGGCTCCTCTGGGAGACGCGGATGGAAGCCGAGATGGCCGCGCGCCTGCTGCGCCTGAACGCGGCCCGGGCGCGGGTCCAGACCGGCGGGCAGGCCCTTGAGCAGGCGCCGGAGACGTACTGGCACGCCGTACCGGAACCGGCCGGCGTGGTCGGGATCATCGTGCCGTGGAACGGGCCGCTGCTGCTCGCCGTGCGCGCGATCGGGCCCGCGCTCGCGGCGGGCTGCACGGCCGTCGTGAAGCTGCCGGGGCAGACGGCGCTCACCAACACGCTGCTGGCCGAGACCGTGGCGGAGACCGTCTCCCTGCCGCCCGGGGTGCTCAGCCTCCTCACCGAGGCGGGCAACGAGGTCGCGCCGCTGCTGGTCGACTCACCCGAGGTCGACGTGCTGAGCTACACCGGCAGCACCAGGGTCGGCCGGCTGGTGGCCTCCGGGGCGGCGGCCCGGGTCAAGCGGACGACGCTCGAACTCGGCGGCAAGACACCGCTGTTGATCTTCGACGACGTGGACGTCGACGCCATCGTGCCGGTCGTGGTCCGGGCGGCCACCCTCATGAACGGCCAGTACTGCGCCACCGGGTCACGCGTGCTGGTGCACCGGGCGGTGGCCGACGAACTCCGCACCAAGCTCAGCGCCGCGCTGCGGTCGGTGCGGGTCGGCCCCGCCGACGACCCGGCCAGTCAGCTCGGCCCGCTGATCGACAAGGCGGCCGTCGACCGGGTGGACCGCCTCGTCGAGGAGGCGGCCGGCTATGCGAAGGTGCTGGTCCGCGGCGGGATTCCGGACGAGCCCGAGCTGCGCGACGGCGCGTTCTACCGGCCGTCCCTCGTCGAGACCGACGACGTCGACGTGCCCCTCGTCCAGGAGGAGGTGTTCGGCCCGGTGCAGACCTTCGAGGTCTTCGAGGACGAGGCCGACGCGATCCGGCGGGCCAACGCCACCGATTTCGGCCTGGCCGCCTCGGTGTTCACCGCCGACGACTTCCGGGCCCGCCGGGTCGGCCGCGAACTGCGCATGGGCGAGGTCTGGTTCAACGCGCACGGGATGACGACCTCCCAGCTGGCCGGAACACCGGTCAAGCAGAGCGGATACGGCAGCTTCGGCGGTTCCGCGGCCCTGGAACAGTTCCAGGTCCTGAAGAGGTACGGCACCGCACGGCCGAGGTGAGGGCACGCCCCCTTGAGCCCTCAGAGGTGAAGGCACGCCTCCTTTGGCCCTCAGAGGTGAAGGCGCGCCCCCCTTGAGCCCTCAGCCTTCCACCCTGATCCCCAGCTCCCCCGCCAACACCGCCGCCAGATCCACCAGTTGGGCCGGGCTGATCACCGAGCCGGCCAGTTGGCCCACGCCCCGTGCGATGTCCAGTTCCGCCGCGCCCCTGAGGTCCACGTCCTTCAGGACCGCGCCCGTCAGGTCCACCTGTCTCAGGGCGCAGTCCACGAACTCCACGCGTTCCAGGCGGGCGCCGCCGAAGTCCGGTTCCACCAGGACGCAGGACTCGAAGACGACGTCCTTGAGCCTCGCCGTGCGCAGGTTGAGGTAGTCGATCTTGCCGCCGCGGATCACCACCCGTTCCAGTACGGCGCCGTGCAGCTGGGTGCCGCCCAGGCGGGCGTCGATCAGCTCGACGTCACGGAAGGTGGACTCGGCGAGGTCGGTGCCGACTCCCCGTAGGCCGGTCAGGACGGAGTCCAGGACGCGGGCGTGGTGCAGTCGCGTCTCGTCCAGCGCGCACCCCGTCAGCGCGCAGTCCATGAAGCGGGCGCCCCCGCCGTCCTGCCCGGCGAGGTCCAACTCCCGCAGCTCCAGGCCGTCGTAGTCGCCGTCCGGCGCCAACTCCCCGTCCCTGAAGGGCTCCAGCGGGGGAAGGCGGATCTCCGGGCGGCGCGCCGCCTTCACCGCCGTGGCACCCGTGCCCGTCGCGCCCGTTCCGCCCGCACCACTCGTCGCTCTCCTCGCCATGGGCCCATCCTGCACCCCGCCACTGACAATCCCCCGGGCCGGGCTCTGACCAGCGACTACGCACCCTCATGTCACATTTCCGGGCCCCGATCAGTCGTACAGGGAGAAAGGCCGTACAGAGCGGGACCCGATCCGAGGGAGAGCCATCCATGCACCGCATCACCGTCATCGGCGGCGGGTTCGCCGGACTGACCGCGGCCGTCACCGCTGCCGAGGCGGGCGCCAAGGTGACCGTGTACGAAGCGCATCACACCCTCGGCGGGCGGGCGCGGACCGCCGAGGGGCCGTATCGGACGAACGACGGACCGCACGCGCTGTACAGCGGCGGCCCGCACTGGACCTGGCTCAGGCAGCGGGATCTGATCGGGCCGCTCGCGCCGGTGCCGCCGTTGGAGGCGGCCCGGATGCGGCTGCGGCACCAGGGCGTGCTGCGCCGGACCCCGCCGTTCGCGATGCTCAAGCTGCTGCGGCCGGGTGTCCAACAGGCGCCTGTGGACGTCGACTTCCGCACTTGGGCCACCGGAATCGCGGGGGAGGAAGGGGCGCGAGCCGCCGCCAACTACTCCGCCGTGGCGCTCTTCCATCACGATCCCGGCGCACTGTCCGCCGCGTTCGTGCAGGAGCGGTTGCGGCGGGCGACCAGGTTGCCGCCCGAGGCGCACTATCCGCGCGGCGGCTGGGCGACCGTGATCGACCGGATGGCCGCGCGGGCCTGGAATCTGGGCGTGCGGATGGAGACGCTGGCGCGCGTCGACACCCTGCCGACCGATGGGCCGGTCGTCGTCGCCACCTCCCTCGACGCGGCCCGGCGGCTGCTCGGGGACGACTCCCTGACCTGGCCGAGCGGCCGTACCGCACTGCTCGACCTCGCCCTGCGGACCCGGCGCGGGGACGCCTTCGCGGTGTCCGACCTGGACTCCCCCGGCTGGATCGAGCGGTTCACCGCGCAGGACCGGACCCTCGCGCCGGCCGGCGAGCAGCTCCTGCAAGGACAGATCCCGCTCGCTCCGCACGAACGCCGGGCCGACGGTGTCGCCCGCGCCGAACAGCTCCTCGACCTCGGCTTCGAGGGCTGGCGCGAGCGCGTTACCTGGCGGCGCGAGGGCACCGCCAACGGTCGTACGGGAGCCGTGGACCCGCCCGGCTCCAGCTGGCGGGACCGGCCGGCCGTCGAGCGGGGCGACGGCGTCTATCTCGCGGGCGACCAGGTCGCGGTGCCCGGTGTGCTGTCCGAGGTCTCCTTCAACAGCGCGCTGACCGCCGTCTCCCTCGCCCTCGGCGCACGCGGCCGTGACGCCCTTGACCTCAAGCATGCCTGAGGTTGGAGGGTGGGTCGCACGAGCCAAGAGGCCCGCAAGCCAAGAGGCCCACGCGCCGGACGCCTCACGGACAGCAGGCCTCACGGACAGCAGGCCTCACCGACAGCTGGGGGAACCACCATGCACGCCATCCGTCTGCACACCTTCGGCCCGGCCGAGAACCTCACCTACGAAGAGGTCCCCGACCCACTGCCGGGCCCGGGCCAGGTCCGTATCGCCGTCGAGGCCGCCGGAGTGCACCTGCTGGACACCGCTCTGCGCGAGGGCGACCAGGGGCCGCTGCCCCGGCCGACCGTGCTGCCCACCGTGCCCGGCCGTGAGGTCGCCGGGGTCGTCGAGTCGCTCGGCGAAGGGGTCGCCGAGCTGTGGCTCGGCCTGCGGGTGGTCGCGCATCTGGGCTTCGCCCCGGGTGGGTACGCCGAACTCGCCGTCACCGATGTCGACCGCGTGCACGAGATCCCGGCGAACCTGGACTTCGGCGAGGCCGTCGCCATGATCGGGACGGGGCGTACGGCGATGGGGATCCTGCAGTTCGTCGAGCTCGGCGGGGACTCGGTGGTCGTGATCCCGGCCGCCGCCGGTGGGATCGGGACGCTGCTCGTGCAGTACGCCAAGCACGCCGGTGCCCTCGTCGTGGGGCTGGCCGGCGGGGCCGGGAAGGTCGCGCGCGTGCAGGCGGGCGGCGCCGATCTCGCCGTCGACTACACGGATCCGGGGTGGGCGGAGAAGGTGCGCGCCTTCCTGGGCGGGCGGCCCGCCACCGTCGTCTTCGACGGGGTCGGCGGGGCGGTCGCCCGGGAGGCCGTGGGGCTGCTCGGGCCCGGCGGCAAGCACCTCGTCTTCGGGTGGTCCGCCGAGGGCATCCGGGGCGGCGAGCCCTACCTCGTGGACGGGGTCTCCGAGCAGGTTCTGGGCCCCGTGATGATGCGGCGGGCCGGCGGCCCCGACCCCGTACGCACCCTCGAACTGCGCGCCCTCGCCGAGGCCGCCGAGGGCCGGCTGATCCCCGCCGTGCAGCGGTTCCCGCTCGCCGAGGCGGCCGCCGCGCACCGCGCGCTCCAGACGCGCGCGACGACCGGAAAGGTGGTACTGGAGCCATGACCAGCAAGTCCGCACCCGAAGATGCGACCGGCCCCCGTTCATGGTCTTCTGGCCAGATGAGTGGCACCCGGACAGGTGAGAACGGCCCGCCCGTGGACGCCGATCCCCGCCGCTGGTGGGGCTTGGTGATCATCGCGCTGGCGCAGTTGATGGTGGTGCTCGACGCGACCATCGTGAACATCGCGCTCCCGTCCGCCCAGACCGACCTGCACATGTCCGACGGCAACCGCCAATGGGTCATCACCGCCTACACGTTGGCCTTCGGCGGGCTCCTCCTGCTCGGCGGCCGGATCGCCGACCTGGTGGGCCGCAAACGGACGTTCATCTTCGGGCTCATCGGCTTCGCCGCCGCCTCCGCGCTGGGCGGCGCGGCCACCAGCTCGGGCATGCTCTTCGGCGCCCGCGCGCTGCAGGGCGTCTTCGCCGCCGTGCTCGCGCCCTCCGCGCTCTCCCTGCTGACGACGACCTTCACCGACCCCAAGGAACGCGGCAAGGCCTTCGGCATCTACGGAGCGCTGGCGGGCAGCGGTTCGGCGATCGGGTTCATCGTCGGCGGGCTGCTCACCGAGTACCTGGACTGGCGCTGGTGCCTGTACGTGAACGTGCCGATCGCGGTCGTCGCCGTCTTCGGCGCCTTCGCGCTGCTGCACGACCGGCCGGGACACAGCGGCGCCCGGCTCGACGTGCCTGGTGTGGTGCTCGGTTGCGGCGGTCTGGTCGCGATCGTCTACGGCTTCAGCGAGGCCGAACCCCGGGGCTGGAGCGACCCGTTGGTGCTCGGGCTGATCTTCGGCGGGGTGGCGCTCCTGGTCGCGTTCGTGTGGTGGCAGACGCGGGCGCCGTCGCCCCTGCTGCCGCTGCACATCGTCAAGGACCGCAACCGTGCCGGGTGCTTCCTGACCATGGGGCTCGCCGTCATCGGCATGTTCGGGCTGTTCCTGTTCATGACCTACTACCTCCAGGTCATCCTCGGCTACTCGCCCGTGAAGACCGGTCTGGCCTTCCTGCCGCTGACCGTCGCGATCATCATCGGCTCCACGCAGATCTCGGCCCGGCTGCTGCCCCGTGTCGCGCCGCGCGCCCTGATGGTCCCCGGCATGGTCCTCGCCGCCGGCGGCATGCTGATCCTCACCCAGATGACGGTGAACTCCGACTACCCCACCGAGATCCTGCCCGCCCTGCTCCTGATGGGCCTGGGCATGGGACTCACCTTCATGCCGGTGTTCTCCACGGCCACCGCCGGAGTCGCCCCGCAGGACGCGGGCGTGACCTCGGCGACCGTCAACACCTCGCAGCAGGTGGGCGGTTCGATCGGTACGGCGCTGCTCAACACCATCGCCACCACCAGCGGCGCGACCTACATCGCCGCACATCTCCACAACCCCGCCCAGCGCGCCCTGGTCACCAGGGAGGGCATCGTGCACGGCTACACGGTCGCCATCTGGTGCGCCGTCGGCATCATGCTGCTGGCCGGTCTGGTCGCGGGCCTGATGGTCACGGCGAAGCCGCCCAAGCAGGGCGCACCGGCGGAAGCGGCGGTGCCCGAGTCGGTCGCGTGAGGAATCCGGTGGCATGAGAAAGGGGGCCGCGATCCACGCGGCCCCCTGCCCCCTCCCCCGACTACCGCACTCGACTAGGTCACTTGGCGACCGCCTTCGTCGCCTTGCTCACCGCCGACCCGTCCTTGTGACCGGTGCGGTGGGCGACGACCTTCACGGTGATCTTCTTGCCCTTCTGGGCCGCCTTGAGCACCAGCGAGGTCTTGGTGGCACCGCTGATCGCCTTGCCGTTGGCGTACCACTGGTACGAGTACGTCGTCGGGCTCGGACTCCAGGTCCCCTTGGTCGCCTTCAGCGTCTTGCCGACCTTCGCCGTCCCGCTGATCACCGGCACCTTGCTCGCCTTGGGCGCGTCCCCCTTGGCGACCGTCACGGCCGCCGAGGTCGCCGTGCCGTTCCGGTACCCGCTCCTGACCGCGGTGACGGTCACGCTCAGCTTCTTGCCGACGACCGAGGCGGGGACGGTGTACGTCGACGCGGTCGCGCCGCTGATCGCCGTACCGTCCGCCTTCCACTGATAGGTGTACGACGACGGCGCGGCCGACCAACTGCCGGGCGCCGCCGTCACCTTGGCCCCGGCCTTGACCGTGCCCGTGATCTTGGGGGCGGCGGTGTTGGTCAGTTGGGCCTGGGTGACGGTGAAGGTGCCGCGCTGGAACTCGCAGCACCCGGCGAACACGCTGACGTTCCAGGTGCCGGGCGTGACGCCGGTCAGGTCGAGGGTCGCGGTCAGCGTGCGGTTGTCCGCGGAGACCGAGTCGGTCTTGGCGGTGACGGTCGTGCCGTTCAGGTACAGCCGGACCGTGGCGGTCGCGGGGAGCGCGGTGCCGGTCACCGTGAGCGTGGTCTTGGTGCCGGACACGCCCGTGTCGGGGCTCACCGCGCTGACGGCCACCCTGTCCGGGCCGCACAGCGAGGACGCGCAGGTCAGCTTGGCACTGTAGGCGGTGGTGGACGTCTTCTCCGGCAGGCCGAGCACCAGCAGCGAGGGCGCGGATCCGCTGGTCGAGCCGCCCGCCGAGCACGCGTAGCCGGAGCTGGACCCGTAACAGCCGTTGGCCCACTGCGCGTTGTAGAGCGAGGGCACCGCCGTCTCGGTGCCGCCGGCGGTGTCCTTGATCTCCGCGTCGAAGCGGTCGTACCCGGCCGTCGGCAGTACCGCGCACACCGCGCTGTGCTGTTCGTCGAGCGTTCCGGTGACCGGCCCGTAGCCGTAGGACACCGACGGGACCCTGGTGCACTCCGGGGCGGGGCCGGCCGCGGTCGCGATGCGCAGGGCGTCCAGGTGGTACTCAGGGGCCGCCTTGAGGGTGGCCGGGGTCTGGACGAGGACCTGGTGGACGGTCGAACCGGTGGCCGTGCAGGCGCGGTTGGCGAAGGAGCACTCCATCTTGCCCGCGCCGTCCAGCACGGCGGTGTTGGCGGTGCCCAGCGCGTCCCGCACATTGACGTGCAGGACGTCGGTGGCCGCGTCGGTGGTGATCTGACGGCAGCTGACGGTACCGGGCTCGCCCTGGGCGACGGTCGTGGACGGCCCGCCCACCTTCGTGGCCGCACCCTGCACGCAGCCCACCGAGGACGCGCTCGCCGTCACGTCACGCCGGCTCAGGGTGTACGTGGCGGGCAGGTCGCGGCCGGTGACCAGCACGGTGTGGGCGACGCCCGGGGTCAGCGTGCAGACCGTCCAGCCGTTGGTGGTGGCGGTGCGGTCGCAGACCTTCTTGCCGGTGGCGTCCAGCACGGAGAACTTCGCCGGTACGCCACCGGAGGTGCCGATCAGCTGGAAGAGCTCCGCGCCCGTGTGGGAGTAGGCGGGGATCGTCATGCACTGCGAGAAGACACCGCCGCCGGTGGCGAAGGCGGCCTTGGCGCCGTCGGCGGTGAAACTGCCGGCGGCCAGGACCGGGCAGTCGCCGGCCGCGTCGGTGCGGTGGAAGGCGATCGTGTAGGGGCCGGTGGCGTCCTCGCCCGAGTCGTCGGTGTGCACCAGCGCCCGGTAGGGGGCCCGGCCGGTCAGCTCGCAGTCGCCGTCCGACAGCTTCGTCTCGTCGCACAGCACGAGGCCGTCCGCGTCGTAGACCGCCAACTCGGCGTCCACGCCGGACGCGGCGAGCGGGGTGAGCGCGGCGATGGAGGCGCCCTGCGGGAGGTCCAGGGTCAGGCAGTCGTACTCGCCGACCGTGCTCAACTCGCCCTTGTACACGCCGGTTCCGGTCGACACGCAGCCTGCGTCGGAGGCCTGGTCGAGGACGATCACGTCGTCACCGCTGTCGGAGACTCCGATGACGGCGGTGTAGGTGCCCGCGGCCGGCAGCCGGCAGGGGTCGCTCTCCCGGCAGGCGATCTTCCCGGCCGCGTCGTAGACGAGGGCGGGGCTCGCGGAGTCGTCGTCGATCTCGTGGACCAGGTACCGGCCGGCCTTGCCGACGGTGAAGGTGAAGCAGGGGTTGGCCTGGAAGTCCAGGCCCTCCAGGGTTCCGAAGGGGCGTACGGACGCGGTCCGGCAGCCCTGCGGGTCGGACAGCGAACGCACCCGGGCCGTGTACGCGGCGGGGAAGCCGTGCTCCGACTCGGTCACCCGGGAGATCAGCCGGTAGGGACCCGTGCCGGGCAGCACACAGCTGAGGGTGTCCTCGTCGTCCTCCGTGATGCGCGGGCAGACGCGGACGCCGGTCGAGTCGGTGATCCACGCGAGGACGAAGCCGTAGACCTCGGTGGCCCGGCTGAGCAGGACACGCTCGCCCGGTGTGCCCTCGAACTCCTGGCAGTCGATCTCCACTCGGCTCGCCGAGGTGCGGACCGGCGAGGGCACGTCCCAGGCCGTGGAGACCGGCGCCAGGCAGCCCTCCGTGGCCGAGCTCAGCGGGACGACGGTGAACGGGATCTCCATGTCCGACCAGCCGTTGTTGACGACCTGGAGGGTGTAGTCGCCGGCCGTCGGGACATCGCAGCGGCCCGCCTCGGAGAACTGCTCGTCGTAGCAGTCGACTTCGGTGCCGTCCGCGGCGAACAGGCGGGCGTACGCGCTGCTGCTGTCGTCGAGGGTCACCAGGTAGCGGCCGGCCGCCGGGGCGGCCATGGTGAAGCAGGCAGTTCCGTCGATCGGGACGCTCGCCTTGTTGAGGGCGTCCCCCGGGTCGCCGAACGAGGCGAGCGCGAGCGGCGCGCACTCCGGGTCGGCGGCCTCGGCGGTGCCCGCTCCGGTCAGCGAAAGCAGTCCGGCGAGCAGCGCGACCAGGGCCGCGAGAGTGGTGAACCGTCTGTGCCCGGGTCTCGGACAGCCAGCGGTGTCGGACATGAATTCCCCCTGGATCATCGGCCTTTGGGGCGATGATCGCACACGGGTACGACAGCGCACCCGTGGGTTTCAGGAGGTCTCCGCAGCCTCAGTGGCGGCCGGACACCCGGTCCGCGATCCGGGCCAGCCGGGACGACCGCGCGGCGTGCGTGGCGGACTCCCGCCGGTCCGCGGTCCGGTAGGTGGCGTACATGCCCTGCACGCCCAGCCAACGCAGCGGCTCCGGCTCCCACTTGCGCACCCGGTGGTTCACCCAGGGCAGTTCGGTCAGCTCGGTCGGGCCGCTCTCGCCGGAGTCGGATCGCACGAGGTCGCGGAGTGTGCGGGCCGCGAGGTTGGTGGTGGCGACGCCCGAGCCGACGTATCCGCCCGCCCAGCCGAGCCCTGTCGAGCGGTCCAGGGTGACCGTCGCGCACCAGTCGCGCGGCACCCCGAGGACGCCCGACCAGGCATGGGTGACGGCGACCCCGGCGAGGGAGGGGAAGAAGCGGACGAGGAGGTCGCGCAGCGCCTCGATCGTCGTCTCCTGTGTCCGCCCGTCGTTGTCGGTACCGGATCCGAAGCGGTACGGCACCCCGCGCCCGCCGAGCGCGATACGGCCGTCGGCGGTGCGCTGCGCGTACATGTACGCGTGCGCCATGTCGCCCAGCGTCTCGCGCCCCGCCCAGCCGAGCGCCGCCCACTGCTCCTCCGTGAGCGGCTCGGTGGCGATCATCGACGAATTCATCGGCAGCCACGTGCGCTTCTGGCCCTTGAGGTCGGCGGTGAACCCCTCGGTGCAGCGCAGGACGTAGGGCGCGCGGACGGTCCCGTACGGCGTCACCGCGTGCTTCGGCCGGATCTCCGTGACCGGCGTCGACTCGTGGATCGTCACGCCGAGGTCCTCCACGACCGCGGCGAGCCCCTTCGCGAGCTTCGCCGGGTGGAGCCGGGCGCCGTGCGGGGTCCAGGAGGAGCCGACCGCGTCCGCGACGGTGATCCGCTCGGCCGTCTCCGTGGCGCCGTACAGCTCGCGGTCCTGCTCCCCGTACGAGAGCTCGTGCGCGTGGAAGTCCTTCAGGCGGGCCAACTGCGCGGGTGTGCGGGCGACTTCGAGCACCCCGCCCTTGTGGATGTCGGCCTCGATGCCCTCCGCCTCGGCGACCGCGATGACCTCGTCGACAGTGTCGTTCATGGCCTGCTGGAGGCGTACGGCGGCCTCGTGGCCGTGCAGGGTCGCGTACCGGTCGCGGCCCGCGATGCCGTTGTAGAGCCAGCCGCCGTTGCGCCCGGAAGCGCCGTAGCCGCAGAACTTCCGCTCCAGCACGGTGACGCGGAGACCGGGCGTGGCCTTCTTGAGGTAGTACGCGGTCCACAGTCCCGTGTAGCCGCCGCCGACGACCACGACATCGGCGCTCGCGTCCCCGGCGAGCGGCGGGCGCACCGCGGGGAGGCCGTCGTCCGCGTACCAGAAGGAGATGCCGCCGTTGACGATATCGGTCGCCGAGGTGCCCATACAGTGACGCTAACCCTTGACCGGAGCCCTTGTCTCCTTCGGATTCCGTGTTTTTCCGCGCCCCCGCGTCAGCGGATAGCACCCGAGCCCGATCAGTACGGAGACGAAGTGCCCGAGATCGGTGAAGGTGGGCGTGGAGGTCAGCGGGTAGCAGTAGACGCCGAGCACGACCGCCAGGTACAGGTACCGCCAGGGCGCCGGGATCCGGTACGTCAGCACCGCGACGACACCGGCCAGCGCGTAACTCACGCCGATGTCCAGGGTGTTGAGCGCCGAGTGCGGGGCCATGCCCTCGTTGACCGCCCGCAGCAGCGCGCCCTCGCTGATCAGCGTCGCGAGCACGTGCGCGGCCACGCAGACCGTCAGCCACCGCAGGGTGCCGAGCCAGCGCTCGGCCTGCGCGTGGAAGACGGTGTAGAGGACGGCGTACGGCACCCAGCGGCCGCCGTCGATCCACATCGCGCTCTGCACCAGCACCCGCACGGGGTTGTCCGACAGCTCGTTGATGTTGGTGGACCGCTGCCGCAGGAACTCCTGCTCGAACTCCGGCGACATGTGGTGCATGGCGACGGTCGTGACGAACAGGATGGCCAGCCAGGCGTACGTCCCGGGCGCGCTGCGGACGTACGCGCCCACCCTCCTCAGCCCCCGGTCGATCCGCCCCCGATCAATTCGCATGAGCCGATTCACGCACGCAAGTATCGTCGCGGGGGTGATCGACATTCCGGGCGGGCTGGCGGCGGCGCAGGAGAAGTACAACGGGGCGGTGGGGCGGGACTTCGTGGCCGGGCTGCCCGATCTGGCGGCCTCGTTCCTGGACCGGTGGGGGCTGCGCCTCGACGGTCCGGCGATGCACGGGGTCTCGGCGCTGGTGCTGCCGGTGGTGCGGGCGGACGGCGTGCCGGCCGTGCTCAAGCTGCAGCTCCTGGACGAGGAGAGCGTGGGCGAGCCGGTCGCGCTGCGCGTGTGGGACGGCGACGGGGCGGTACGGCTGCTGGACCACGACGAGCCCACCGGCACGATGCTCCTGGAGCGCCTCGACCCGGCCCGCATGCTGTCCTACGTACCCGACTCCCGCGAGGCCGTCCTGGTCATCGCCGATCTCCTGGCCCACCTGACCGCGGGGCCAGCCCCGGCCGGCCTGCGCCGCCTGGGCGACATCGCGGAGGCCATGCTGGAGCGGACGCCCCGGACCCTGGAGCGCATCCCGGATCCCGCCGACCGCCGACTGGTCGCGGACTGCGCGGCCGCCGTGCGCGAGGTGGCCGACACCCCCGGTGACCGGCTCCTGCACTGGGACCTGCACTTCGAGAACGTCCTCGGCGCCGACCGCGCCCCCTGGCTCGCCATCGACCCCAAACCCCTCGCCGGCGACCCCGGCTTCGACCTCCTCCCGGCCATCGACAACCGCTTCGACCCGGCCGAGGTCCGCTGGCGCTTCGACGCGATGACGGACGTACTGGGCCTGGACCGGGAGCGGGCCCGGGCCTGGACGCTCGGCCGGGTGCTGCAGAACTGTCTGTGGGAGGTGGAGGAGGGGCGGTCGCTGGAGGAGGAGCAGGTGGAGATCGGGCGGCGGTTGCTGGTGGGCGGGGTCGGTTAGGGGCCTGTCCGGCGGCAGGTCCCGCCGGACAGGCCCTGGTCACTGGACCCGAGGTGGGCTCAGCGTTTGAGCGTGAAGGTGAAGTCGCCGGTGAGCCTGGCGGTCAGCCGGACCGCCGAGACGAGCTTCCCTTCCTCGATCAGCCGCTCCACCTCGGCCTGCGAGAGACCGCGCCCTTCGGCGATCAGCCGCACCGGACGGACCGGGATCCGCGCCGCGAAGCGGACCGAGATGTCCACCACCTCGCGGTCGAGAAGGTCCGATGCGCCGCCGGTGTCGAGCCGCCAGGCGCCGGTCCAGTCCAAGGCGATGCGATTACGGCGCAGCACGACCGGATCCTGGAGCAACTCGGCTGCCAGGGAAGGGTCGTTGGCGTGCATCCTGGCCAGCAGTTCGGGCCGCAGGGAGCGCACGTTGGTCCGCTCCAGGACCGTGAGCTTCGTGGTCTCCCCGCACCCGGTGCAGAGCGCGAGGAGCCAGCCGTCGATGAGCTTGTGATGGGCGTTGACCCGGAATTTTCCGCCGGTCCGGAAGGTCTCCGCCGCGCACGCGTGGCAGCGGCGGCGGACGAGCGGGAGGCAGGTGGGCATGACCACCCAGTTTTCGAGCACGGAGAAACACCGTCTCTGTGAGAAGTCCGCAGCAAAAAGGGGCGCGGCGCACTTGCGCGACGCGCGACGATTCAGCGCTCGGGAGGTCTCACACGGTGTACAACGGCACGTCCTTGCCCAGACGACTCGGTCCGGCAGCACGGTAGGGGCGTGCGGCGACGGTGGTCCACCGGTTTTCGGGGGCCTCGTCGCCGGGTCGCAGGCTCTAGCCTTCAGACATGATCCGTACCGCCACCCCCGCCGACATCCCCGTCATCCGCGTCCTGGTCCGCGAACTCGCCGAGTACGAGAAGGTCCCGCACGAGGCGAAGGCGACCGAGGAGCAGCTGCGCGAGGCGCTGTTCGGCGAGCGGCCCGCCGCGTACGCCCATGTCGCCGTCGACGACACGACCGGCGAACCGGTCGGCTTCGCCCTCTGGTTCCTCAACTTCTCGACCTGGCGCGGCGTCCACGGCATCTACCTGGAGGACCTCTACGTCCGCCCCACCGCCCGCGGCGCCGGCCACGGCAAGGCCCTGCTGACCGAACTGGCCCGTATCTGCGTCGAGCGCGGCTACCAGCGCCTGGAGTGGTCCGTCCTGAACTGGAACACCCCGTCGATCGCCTTCTACGAGTCCCTCGGCGCCCGGCCTCAGGACGAGTGGACGGTGTACCGGCTGACGGACGGGGCGTTGGCGAAGCTCGGGGCGGCGGGGTAAGCGGGGTCAGCTGGGGCGACTATGTGAAGGTTCCGCATGCCCGTCCACAGAATGGGCACGGCTCCCCGACATGAGCAACACGCATATGCCGCCCTTCCTTTCGGGTCTAGAGCTCTCCCGGCGCTTATACATCGAAGCGGTACGCCCCTTGCTGGAGGAAGCCGCCCCGGGCATCCCCCACTCCGCCGCCCGCCTGGGCAGCGGCTCCGAGGTCCTCGGCTTCGACACGGCCGGCCGCTCCCCCGACCGCGCGCGCCCTCTCCGCCTGCAGCTCTTCCTCCACCGTCACGACGTCCCCCGCACCGCGGGCCGCATCAGACACGTCCTCGCCGAGCACCTCCCGGACACCTTCCACGGCCGCCCGGTCCGCGCCGGAGTCGAAGTCACGCACACCGCGCCCTGGTTCACCGCGACGCTCGGTTTCGACCCCGCGCACCTCACCCCGCAGGACTGGCTCGCGACCCCCACCCAACTGCTCGCCGAGGTCACCGCGGGCGCCGTCTTCCATGACGGACTCGGCGAACTCGCCCGCGCCCGGGCCGCGTTGCGCTGGTACCCGCACGACATCTGGCTGCACGTCCTGGCCTGTCAGTGGCAGCGCGTCGCCCGCGAGGAGGCCCTCGTCGGCCGCTGCGGCGAGGTCGGCGACGAGATCGGCTCCGCGGTCGCGGCGGCCCGGCTGGTACGGGACCTGATGCGCCTGTGCCTGCTCATGGACCGCCGCTATCCGCCGTACGGCAAATGGCTCGGCACCGCCTTCGCGCACACCTCCGCCGGCCACCGCCTCACGCCGGTGCTGACCGCGGCCGTGACGGCGGGCGACCGGCACGGCCGCGAGAAGCACTTGGCCCAGGCTTACGAGACCGTCGCCGGTCTGCACAACCAGCTCGGGCTGACCGACCGCGTCGAACCGACCGCCCCGCCCCACCGGTTCACCCGCGCCCTCACCGCCCGTATCAGCGACCCGGCCGTCAAACAGCTGCAACTCGTCGGCTCGGTCGACCAGTTCGTCGACAGCGCGGAGGTGCTGACCCGACCGGAGCTGGCGCGGGCGGTGTATGCGGCCGCTATGTCAGCGCGAAGGCCAGCAGGGCCGTCGTCGTGAAGTCCAGCGCCGGCTCCACCGTCTGCCAGGCGCCCACGTCGTCCACGTACCGCGCGCCCTTGCCGTCGAAGTCGGTCCAGGCTCCCTCCGGCGGGCCGGCGGAGCACTTCTTCATGGTGGGGAAGCCGTTCAAGTCGGTCAGTTTTTCCGCCGCGTTGGGTCCGTTGACCACCGCGCCGCGCAGGATGGCGCCCTTGCCGTCGAGGCTGCCGCGGAGGTTGGCCAACTGGTGTTCCGGGCAGTGCGGATAGACCTCACCGGCACCGATCATGAAGCTGGTGCCCCAGGCGTTGGCACCGAGCGCCCAGCCGCGCTGCCGCCCGGCGAAGGCCGCGTAACGGGTGTCCCCGGTGGCCTTGGCGTAGAGGCGCGCGGTGGCCACGAGACCGAAGGTGTGCGGTACGGCGTCGAAGTCGTCGTAGACCGCGCCCGCTCCGAACGGGTCGTGTCCGGCGCGATCGACGCCGTCGTCCAGTTGGCGGCGCAGGTCCTCGTGGAGGTCCGCGGCTGCCACGCCGTTGCTGCGGGTGCCGTCCAGGGCGGTGGCCAGGTCGACGTGGGCCAGGGCGCTGACGTCGGCGACGTTGAGGGTGCCCTTGACGTCGGAGTCGAGATAGGCGCGGGCCCAGCGGGCGGAGTCCTCGGTCCACTCCCCCTCACGGTCGTCGCCCAACATCCGTGCCGCCAAGGCCATTTCGGCCCCCGCGAACTCCATGTCGTCCTGCCAGGAGTCCTCGGGGTAGAAGGTGCTGGGGAAGGCGGTGACGAGCGGTTCGTCGGGGTCGTGGCCGGTGTCGGCCAGGTCGTAGACGGCGGCCGCTTTCTCCAGCCACTCCCCCGCCTCGTCCGGGTCGGTGTCCGCGACCCGCTGCGCGGCGAGGGCGAAGACCGCGGCCACGCGTCCGGCCAGGCTGGGGGTGATCGGCTCGCCCGGGTCGTTCGCGCGGAAGACCGGGCGGTGCTTGATCGTGTAGTCCGGGTCGCCGGGTGACACGTCGAGCCGGTCGTCGGCCTCCGGCAGCCGCCATACGTCGTGGTCGGTCCGTACGGCGTCGTTGCCCGCGCCGATGCCGACCTGGGCGTAGAGCGTCCCGCTGTCCCCGTCCCACATCCTGTCCAGCCACTCCAACCCGTGCGTGGCCTCGGCCGACAGCTCCTTCATGTCGGGCAACTCCCGTTGGGCGAGGAGGAGTTCGGCGACGGAGTAGGAGGTGGTGCCGGTGAACTTGAGAAAGTCCCCCGCGTCGAACCACCCACCGGAGACGTCGACTTGCTCACCGGTCGGGGTCAGTCGCTCGTCGAGAAGCTCCTCGCCCTCCTCGTCGTACTCCGGGTCGGCGTAGACGGTCGCGTCGTCGTCGGCGAGGTGGGACGGACCGTGCGTGAGGGGACCGCCGGACAGCACGTCGGCTCCGTCGCGCTGGGCTTGCAGGAAGCGGACGTTGTCCCGGACCAACGGGGTCATCAACTCCCGCGCACCGGCGATCCGGAAGGCGGGCGAGCGGCCGGCCGCGGTGCCGGTGAGGACGATGCGGTAGGTGCCGGGGGTGTTCAGCGCGGAGAGGTCGACGGTGCGCACGGAGGGGTACTTGGCGTTCCAACGCCCGGTCACGGCACCGAGCCGCCCCGCCGCGACGGCCTTGTCCTCGTCCTCGACGTCGACGACCTTGAAACGGGCGCCCGCGAGAGCCTTCGACGACCCCATCACATACGCCTGCTTCGTCTCGCCGCGCAGATAACCGACCTGATCGACCCGCACGGCCACGTCGGTCGAGACGGCCGAACGGGAGCCGTCGAAGGGCACGCCGAACACATTCACAGCGACGAGCAGAGTGCCCAGTCCTACGACAGCGGCGCCGACCACCAGCCCCGGGCTACGCAAAGAGTTCATGCACTCACGGTGCCGGGGGCTTCATGAGATGACGATGAGGACGGGTGGGGGGGCGAGGGCGAGGGCGAGGGCGAGGGCGAGGGCGAGGGCGAGAGAAGGGTGAGGCAGGGGCGGGACGGGGGCAATGCGGGGGCGCCTGGTCCTACGCCGAAGTGACGTGCGTCGGGATCCGCAACTCGGCGAGCAGGCCCCCGCCGGGCGCGTCCGCGAGGCGAGCGGTGCCGTGATGCAACTCGGCGACCCAACGGACGATGGCGAGGCCGGCCCCGGTGCCTGCGGCGCTGGTGCTTGTGGTGGCGCTGGCGCCTGTAGGGGCGCTCATGTCGGGAGTGCCCCTCGAAGCGGCTCCCCTACGCAAAGTGCTCCCCGCAGCCGACGCGGCTCCCGCACCCGCGGCACCCTTCCGCCGCCAAGCGCCCTTCCGCCCCGGGGCGACCCCCATACCCGGGGCGGCCGGCGAAGCCGACCCGGCGCCTGCCCCCGAGCCCGGCCCGCCGCCCGAACCCGTCCCGGACACCCCGGTAACCCCCCGCCCGAACACCCGCTCCCGATCCTCCGCCGGCACCCCCGCCCCGTGATCCCGTACCGTCACCACCCCCGCCGCCGTGACCGTCACCTCCACCGGTGAACCGGCCGGTCCCCCGTGCCGCTGCGCGTTCTCCACCAGGTTCCGGACCGCCTGGGCCAGCAGGTCCGGGTCGCCGAGGACCACCGCCGGGTCGGACGTCACCGTGACGTTCTCGTGGTCCGGCAACTCCTCGACCGTGGTCTCCACCAGCTGGTCAAGACGCAGCGGCACCAACTCCACCCGCTGTGCCCCGGATTCCAGCCGGGCCCTGGCCAACAACCCCGTGACCAGTCGGCTCAGCCGGTCCACCAGGCGTAGCGCCTCGTCGGAGGAACCGCCCCGTTCCACCACTAGCCGCAGGGTCGCCAGCGGCGTACGGAGTTCGTGTGCCGCCTCGGCCAGGAACTGTTCCTGTTGGCCAAGTCCGCGCAGCGCCGGGCGCATCGCCCGGCCGGACAGCAGGTGGCCGACGGCCGCCGCGCAGCAGACCAGCGCCGTGCAGCCGAGGGCGAGCCAGCGTACGAGGACGTCGTGGTCGTGTTCGCTGCGGGCCAGTTCCGTGCCGACCAGCACGGCCGCGCCGATCCGGTCGCCGTCCCAGACCGGCGCCGCCGCCCACCGCAACCGCGCGCCGTGCGCGGAGGGCGCGCTGAGGACGACGGTCTCCTGTTCGTCCAGGACGCTCCGCCAGACGTCGTCCAGCCGGTCCGCGGCGGGCAGCGCCGAGCGTGCCGGGACGACGGTGCGCACCGACGGCGACTTTCCCGACGCCCCCTGCAACACGGCCAACACCTCGGCGCCCCGGGCAAGTTCGTCCTCCCGCAGCGGCTCCAGGTGCAACACCCCCGCGTCGAACCACACCGCCCGCGACAGACCGGCCGCGCGACTGTCCACCTCGTGGTCGAGGCCGGAACGGCGGGAACCGGCATCGATGCGGATCGCGACCGCGGCGAGTACGACGAGACAGGCGGCGGTGGTCGAGGCGAACAGCAGCGTCATCAACCGCCGGGTCCGCCGCAACCGAGCCACGGCGGGCGACGGGGCGGAAACGGGATCTCGGCTCTTCACCTCTCGCCATCCACGCTCAGCACGTAACCGACCCCCCGCACCGTCCGAATCACATCAGGCGGCCCCAGCCGGCGGCGCAGTTGGCCGATCAGGACGTCCACCACGTTGGACATCGGCTCGCTCGCCTCGTCCCAGCAGCTCTCGATCAGCTCGGTGCGGGTCACCACCTCGCCGGCGCGCAGCATCAGGACCTCCAGCACCGCGAACTCCTTCGCGGAAAGGCTGAGCAGCACCCCCGCCCTGGACACACGGCGCCGAGGGAGGTCGACCTCCAGGTCGCCCGCCCGCAGGACCGGCGGGCGCGCGGGTCGCTCACGCCTGCACAACGCCCTTACGCGCACGACCAGTTCCGCGAAGGCGAACGGCTTGACCAAGTAGTCGTCCGCGCCGTGCTCGAAACCGGCCACCCGGTCGCTCACCGCGTCCAGCGCGGTGAGGAGGAGGAACGGCAGCACCGATCCGGCCCGGCGCCGCGCGGCGAGCAGGGTGAGCGAGTCGCCGTCCGGTACCGAGCGGTCGGCCACGACACAGTCGTATCCATTGACGGAGAGCTTGAGATCCGCCTCGGCCAGCGTCCCCGCGAGGTCGACCGCGAACCCCGCGTCCCGCAGCTGAGCTGCGACGACGGGTCCCAGTTCGGGATCGTCCTCCAAGACCAATACGCGCATGGCCCGGAGCTTAGACGTAAGGAGGGTTCCTCTCGCCCGGCCCCGAGCGGCCGCGACTTTCGTCGTGCCCGCATGCGACGAACGGATGCTGTGCGCCCGGCCGGAGATGCCTACCGTGGGCGCGTGAACGTGACGACGAAGGCCCTCGGTGTCCGGAAGCGGCTGGGCGCGGCGGACCTGTGGCCCTGGCGGCGGATCGTCGGCGAGACGGTGCTCGCGCTCGTCCTGGCGCTGCTCGCGATGGTGAGCGTGCAGGGCGAGGGCGCGCTGGTGGCGGTCGGTGTGGGGGTGGCCGCCGTGGCGGCCTCGCTCTCGCGGCGGGCGTTCCCCGGCAGCGTGCTCGTCTTCGCCGGTGCGGCCGACGGCGTGTTCGGCGGGTTCTGGGCCCTGCTGATGGTCGCGAGCTGGTCGGCGGGCTCCCGGATCGAGGCACCGCGCCGCGCACTCGCGCTGTTCGCGGCCTCGTACGCCCTGTGCGCGGGAGTCTCCGTCCAGCAGGAGCACTTCGGCCTCGCCGATCAGCAGGCCGGCCTCGTCCTGTCCGTGTCCCAGACGCTGCTGTTCACCACGCTCGCGTTCCTGGCGACGGCGGTCGTGCCCGGCCTGGCCAGCCGCTACCGCTCCCAGCGCCGCAGGCTGCTGCGCGCGCTGCACGAGCACAACGCCCAGTTGCTGCGCGAACGCGAGATGATCGCGTCCCACGCCCGCCTGCGGGAGCGCCAGCGCATCGCGCAGGACATGCACGACAGCCTCGGCCACCAGCTCGCCCTGATCGCGGTGCACACGGGCGCGCTCGAAGTGGACCGGGACCTGACGGACGTGCAGCGGCAGGCGGTCGGCGTCCTGCGGGACGCGTCCGTCGCCGCGATGCACGAACTGCGCGAGGCCGTCGGCATCCTGCGCGACGGCACCCCAGACCCGGCACGGGCGCGCGAGGGCGAGACCGAACCCGCCGCGCGGGGCGTCTCGGGGATAGACGGCCTGGTCACGGCCTCGCGGGGCACACGGGCGGTCGTGGAACTGCGGCACACCGGCGAGGCACGGCCCCTGGCCCCCGCCGCCGACCACGCGGCGTACCGGATCGTGCAGGAGGCGCTGACCAACGCGCTCAAGCACGCGCCGGGCGCCCCGATCGCCGTCGAGCTGCGGTACGAGCCGGACTCGCTGGTGGTCGAGGTCGCCAACGGGCCCGCGGCGGCCGGGGAGGGGCGGCAGCCCGCGGTCAGCGGTGGGCAGGGGCTGACCGGGCTGCAGGAACGGGCCCGGCTGGTCGGCGGCATGGTGCATGCGTCGGCCGCGGCCGACGGCGGGTTCCGGGTCGCGGGCGTACTGCCCTACCCGGGGCGGGAGATGACGACCTTCGGCGATACGACGGACGACTTCCGGGGGCAGAGCGAGAGCGGCCCGCCCGGCGACGGTGGCGACGTCATCGACTGGTCCGGTCCGCCGGACAGGCAGAAGGAGTTCGACATCGCCATGGGACGCAAGAAGAAGGGCGTCATGATCGGCTGCGGCGCCGCGCTGCTGGCCTTCGTGGTTCTGGGAGTGGTGGCCGTCGTGTTCGTCGTCAAGCTGGTCGGCGACGAGACCGACAAGCTCATGATCGATCCGTCGGTCTACCGCTCGGTGAAGGTCGGCGACACCGAGTCGGCCGTCCGGGACAGGCTGCCGCACGGCAAGTCGTTCATGGCCGAGGCCCTGGACACGGACGCCGGCGCTCCGCCCGTACCGAGGGGCGCGACCTGCTCGTCGTACCTCTCGACCGGGGACTGGCCGGAGGAGGGCAGCAAAGTGCCCGCCTACCGCTTCTGCTTCCGGGACGGCACACTGATCGAGAAGCGGGCCTTCATGAGCACCTCATAACCACGACGTAGCCAAGACCACCTTGCAGGAGAGCTGTGATCAGGGTTCTCGTCGCGGACGACGAACCGCTCATCCGGGCGGGCATCAGGATGATCCTCACCTCCGCCGACGACATCGACGTCGTCGCGGAGGCGGCGAACGGCCGCGAGGCGGTCGAACTGGTCCGCGCGCACGCCGTCGACGTGGCCCTGCTCGACATCCAGATGCCCGTGCTGGACGGCCTGTCCGCCCTGGCCGAACTGCGGCGGGCGGCGCCTTCCGTACGTCCCCTGATCCTGACGACGTTCGGCGAGCGCGAGAACGTGCTGCGCGCGCTGAGCCACGGCGGCGCCGGCTTCCTGCTGAAGGACTCGGCACCGGCCGAACTGATCCAGGCGGTACGGGCGGCGGCGGCCGGCGACGCGTATCTGTCGCCCGCCGCCACCCGCCACGTCGTCGACTCGCTCGCCTCGGGCCGGGCGGCGGCGCGCGGCGAGGAGGCCCGACGGCGCCTGGAGGCCCTGAGCGAACGGGAGTTGGCGGTCCTCGCCCTCCTCGGCGAGGGCCTGTCCAACGCCGACGCGGGCGCCCGCATCCACGTCAGCGAGGCCACGGTGAAGACGTACGTCAGCCGCATCCTGACGAAGCTGCACTGCGAGAACCGGGTCCAGGCGGCCCTGCTGGCGCGGGACGCGGGGCTGGGACCGGACTGACCGCTCCTTCAGCTACCCCGTTTACTTCAAAGCCGCCGAGAACAGCGGTACGACCTGCTCCACCGCATACCCCACCGACAGAACCGAGTTGGTGGCGAAGGCCTGGCTCACGTTCGGGTCGTCGAAGACGACCGAGTGGCCCGCCTTCACCGCCGGCAGCGACTTGTACAGCGGATCGGACGTGATCTTGGCGGCCTTGACGCCGATCGGGGCCATCACGATGAGGTCGGCGTTCAGCAGCTCCAGGTTCTCCTCGGAGACCGGCACGGAGAACGCGGAACCGGCCTTGGCGTCGACCTTCGGGTTGTTGCGGAAGCCGAGCGCCTGGACGAAGTCGATCCGGCCCGTGCCCTTGACGTAGGCGCCCCAGCCGCTGGAGGTGCGGGACCCGACCGTGATGGTCCTGTCCTTGAACTCCGGGTGCGCCTTCGCTGCGGCCGCGGACTTCGCCTCCGTGTCGGCGATCAGCTTCTCGCCCTGGTCCGCGAGACCCAGCGCCTGCGCGACCATCGTGGTCTGCCGCTGCCACGAGATCTTGTACTGGTCGCCGCCCTTGGGCACCCCGATGGTCGGCGCGATCTTGCTCAGGGTGTCGTAACGGGTCTGGTCGCCACTGGACTTGACGTCCAGGATGAGGTCGGGCCTGAGCGCCGCGATCTTCTCGTACTCGGGCTCAAGGGTGCCGATCTTCTCCGGGCTCTTGTCGTAAAGACCCTTGGCCCACGGACCCACACCGTCACCACCGAAGGCCAGCCAGTCGCTCTCGCCGACCGGCTGCACGCCGAGCGCGAGGGCGGTCTCCGCGTCGCCCCAGCCCAACGCCACCACGCGCTTGGGCTGCGAACTCACCGTGACCGTACCGAACTTGGTGGCCACCTTGGCGGGGAAGGCACCGGAGGCGGATGTCGACGTCGAGGCGGACGCGGTGTCGCCGTCGTCCGAGGAGGAACCGCAGGCGGCGACCGCGCCCAGCAGCGTGAGGACGAGGACGCCGGTGAGCGCGCGCCGGGTTCTGCGCGCGCGGTGGGCGGGAGAGGGCGAAGACTTGGTGTCCGGGGACATGGTGACTCTTTCTGTGCGGTACGCCGTCAGCCGGACGGCGTGACGTGGTGGCGGCCGAGGGGGACGACCATCGGCGTGCCGGACGCCGGGTCGGGGATGACCGCCGAGCGGAGTCCGAAGACCTCGTGGACCAGCGACTCGGTGACGATGTCGCCGGGAGTGCCCTCGGCGACGATGCGGCCCGCCTTCATCGCGATCAGGTGATCGGCGTACCGGCAGGCGAGGTTGAGGTCGTGCAGGACCAGCGCGAGCGTGACGCCCCGGTCCCGGTTGAGGTCGGTGAGCAGGTCCAGGACCTCGAGTTGGTGGCTGATGTCGAGGTACGTGGTCGGCTCGTCGAGGAGGAGTACGTCGGTCTCCTGGGCCAGCGCCATGGCGATCCACACGCGCTGGCGCTGCCCGCCGGAGAGTTCGTCCACGGACCGGTCGGCGAGGTCGAGGACGTCCGTCGCGCGCATCGCCGCGGCCACCGCCTCGTCGTCGGCCCGCGTCCAACGGCGGAACCAGCCCTGGTGCGGATAGCGCCCCCGGCCGACGAGATCGGCGACCACGATGGCGTCCGGCGCCACCGGCGACTGCGGCAACACCCCGAGCGCGGCGGCCACTTCTCTGGTCGGCGTCCGGTGGATGTCCCGCCCGTCGAGCAGGACGGATCCCGCAAGCGGCGGCAGCAGCCGGGCCATCGCCCGCAACAGGGTGGACTTTCCACACGCGTTGGGCCCTACGACGACCGTGATCCGCCCGGGCGGCAGGGTCACGTCGAGCCGGGAGACGACCTCACGCTCGCCGTAGCCGAGGCTCAACTGCCGTGCCTGGAGCGTGTGGGAGGAGGTCACCGTCGTCTCCTTGTCCGGGTCAGTACGGGTGCCCGTACCGGGCGGGCGAGGAAGGTCGGATGGACGCACGTCAGCCGCCCTGCCCGACCCGGTTGGCCCGCGCCAGCAGCACCAGCAGATACGGCGCCCCGATCACGCTGGTGACGACGCCGACCGGCAACTGCGTGTGCGGCAGGGCGTGTTGACCGGCGAGGTCGGCAAGACCGACCAACGCCGTGCCGGTGAGCGCGGCCGGCACCAGAGCCGCCCCGTGTCCCGGCAGCAGGCGCCGCGCGATGGGCGGGCTGACGAACGCCACGAACCCGACAGGACCCGCGGCGGCCGTAGCCACCCCGGCCAGCGCAGTCGCGCAACCGAGCAGCAGCAGCCGGTCCCGCTCCACCCGCGCCCCGATCCCCGCCGCCGTACCGTCGCCCAGCTGCAGTGCGGGCAGGGCCCGGGACGCGACGAGCGTGAGCGGCACGAGGACGAGCACGGCACCGAGCAGCGGCCAGAACTGCGGCCAGGAACGCCCGTTGAGACTTCCCGCCAGCCAGACGAACGCGCTCTGCGCCTCGGTGACCTCCGAGCGCGTCATCAGATACGACACGATGCTCGACAGACCGGTGCCCACGCCCACGCCGATCAGCACGAGCCGCTGTCCGTTCACCCCGCGCCGCCAGGCCAGCAGATAGACACCCGCACCGGCGGCCGACGCGCCCGCCAGCGCCGTACCGGACAGCGCGATCCCGCTGACGCCGTAGACCATCGAGGCCAGTACGGCCGCCGCGGCGGCGCCCGAGCTGACGCCGATGACGTCGGGGCTGGCGAGTGGATTGCGCAGCAAGGCCTGGAACACGGCCCCGGACAGACCGAAGGAGAACCCCACCAGCAGCGCCAACAGGGCGCGCGGCAGGCGCAGTTCGACGACGACGAACCGGCTCCCGGCATCGCCCCCGCCGAGCAGCGTGTCCCAGACGTCCCCGACCGGCAGCGCGATGTCCCCCGTACACAACGCCACCACCAGGATCATGAGGACCGCGAGGAGGAGGCCGAGGCAGACCGCGCCGAAGCGTCTGTGCCGGCGCCGGCGCAACCGCCCGAGCCGAACGGCCGCCTCGGACACGGCCAGTTGGTCGGCCTTGGTCCCGAGGTCGCCGCTCACAGCGCGCCCCGTGCGGAGCGGCGGACGAGGTAGATGAAGGGCACGCAGCCCAGGGCCGCGGTCACCACGCCGACCTGCACCTCGCCGGGCCGGGCCACGACCCGTCCGACGACGTCCGCGAGCAGCACGAGGGTCGGTGCGAGCAGCGCGCTGTACGGCAGGATCCAGCGGTAGTCGGGCCCGGTGACCAGCCGCACGGCGTTCGGCACGGCGAGTCCGACGAAGCCGAGCGGTCCGGCCACGGCGGTCGCGGCGCCGCACAGCAGCACGACCGACACCGCACCCAACGCCCGTGTGGTGGACAGCCGTTGGCCCAGTCCCCGGGCGACGTCGTCGCCGAGGGCGAGCCCGTTGAGCCGGGGTCCCATGGCATGGGCCAGCACTCCGCCGATCACGACGAAGGGCAGCGCCTGCCGCAGGACATCGATGTCACGCCCGTTGAGCGCGCCCACCTGCCAGAACCGGAACTGGTCGAAGGTCTGGCTGTCGGTGAGCAGCATCGCGCTGGTGACGGAGGACAGCGCGGCGGTCGTGGCGGCACCGGCGAGGGCCAGCTTCACCGGCGTGGCGCCCTCGCGGCCGAGGCTGCCGACCCCGTACACGAGCACGGCGGCGAGACAGGCGCCGAGGAAGCCGAACCAGATGTACTGACCGGGCTCGGTCAGCGACAGCACGCTGATGGCGAAGACCACGAACACGGCGGCGCCGGCGTTGACGCCGAGCAGCCCCGGATCGGCGAGCGGATTGCGGGTCAGCCCCTGGATCACGGCTCCGGCGAGCCCGAGCGCGACGCCGGCCAGCAGCCCGGCCAGGGTGCGCGGCAACCGCACTTCCTGGATGACGAGTTGCCCGCGTACGGACCGGTCCGGGTCGAGGACGCCGTACAGGACGTCGTGCGGGGCCACGTGCCCGGACCCGACCACCAGGCTCAGCCCGGTCGCGACCAGCAACAGCAGCCCGAGCAGGGCGAGTCCCGCGCCGAGCGCGACCGTGCCGCCCGGCCGGGACGGCGCGGGGAGGGCGGGCGAGAGGCGCATGGGAGGGTCCTTGGACATGACAGGAAACCGGAGCGATCTTCTCCGAATAAAGGTAAGCCTAACCTAATATTTGACCGCCGCGGGAGCACCGGACGGCAAATGACTGATCCAGCTGTGATTCACCTAAGCGGCAGCTACTGTGTTCGACCGTGGAGGAAACCGGAACGGCGCACCTCAGGTTCTCCCTTCTCGGTCCGCTGCGCGCCTGGCGCGGCGCCGCGGAACTGGAGCTCGGCTCCCCCCAACAGCGCGCCGTCCTCGCGATGTTGCTCCTGCGCCGAGGACACGCGGTCGGTGTGGCCGACCTCGTCGACGGGATCTGGGGCACGGAACCGCCGCCGGGCGCGGTCTCGGTGCTGCGTACCTACGTCTCCCGGCTGCGCAGACTCCTTGAGCCCGACCGCGCGCCGGGACGGCCGTCCCATCTCCTGCTGTCCGTACGGGACGGCTACGCCCTGCGCACCGACGCCGTCTCCAGTGATGCGGCCGACTGCAGGGAGGCGGTGACGCGGGCGGAGCAGCACCGGGCCGCCGGCGAGACGGCCGCCGCCCTGCGGCTGCTGCGCACCGCGCTGGCCGCCTGGGAGAGCCCCGCGCTGGTCGGAGTGCCCGGCCCGTACGCCGAGAGCTCGCGGACGGAACTGGCCGAACGGCACCTCGGCGCCCTGGAGTTCAGGCTGCGCCTGGAGCTGGAGCTGGGCCGGCACGAGGCGGCGGTGCCGGAGCTGCTGGCCCTGCGCGACGCGCACCCGCTGCGCGAGACCCTGAGCGAGCTGCTGCTCGTCGCCCTGTACCGGTCCGGGCGACAGGCCGAGGCGCTGGAGGCGTACGCGCGCACCCGCCGCATCCTGGTGGACGAACTCGGCGTCGAACCGGGGCCCTCCTTGCGCGCCCTGCACGCCCGTCTGCTGGCCGGCGACCCCGACCTGTTACTGCCGCCCCCGCGCGGGCCGGCGTTCGAGGACGACCGGGAGAGACCGGGCGGGGCAGCCCACCCGGACCGGGCGGACGAGGCAGCCGAGCCGGGCACGGCCGCCCCGTACCGCCCCGGCACCCCGGCCGGACCGGCGCCCGGCGACAGCGCGCCGGACCGCCCCCGCGCCACGGTGCGTCCCTCCCAACTCCCCGCGGACCTGGCCACGTTCACCGGCCGCCGCGCCGAACTCGCCCAGGCCTCCGCCCTGCCGGCCGACGGCGACCGCGCGAGCACCGCCGCGTCCGCCATCGTCGTCATCGACGGCATGGCCGGCGCCGGCAAGAGCACGCTCGCCGTGCACTGGGCCCACCGCGTCGCCCACCGCTTTCCCGACGGCAGCCTCTACGTCGACCTGCACGGCTACGACCCCGGCGGTGCCCGGATGGACCCCGGCGAGGCGATCGCGAACTTCCTGGTGGCCCTCGGTGTGGCCCCGCACGACGTCCCCGAGGGGCTGGACGCGCAGGCCGCCCTGTACCGCAGCGTGCTGGCCGACCGCCGGGTCCTGATCATGCTGGACAACGCCCGCGACACCGAGCAGGTACGGCCGCTGCTGCCGGGCGCGGCCGGCTGTCTCGTCATCGTCACCAGCCGCAGCCGGCTCACCGGCCTGGTCGCCCAGCACGGGGCTCATCCCCTCACGCTGGGTCTGCTGAGCGCCGAGGACGCGCGCGAACTGCTCGTCCAGCGGCTCGGCGGTGCCCGCGTCGACGCCGAGCCGGAAGCGGCCGACGCCATCGTCGAGCTGTGCGCCCGGCTGCCGCTGGCCCTGGCGATCGTGGCCGCGCGGGCCGCGCACCACCCCGGCTTCCCGCTCGCCGACATCGCCGCCGAGCTGCGCCGCGACCACGGCAGCCTCGACGCGTTCGTCGGCCAGGAGACCGGTTCGGACGTACGCGCCGTCTTCTCCTGGTCGTACCGCGCCCTGTCGCCCGAGGCCGCCGGGCTGTTCCGGCGGCTCACCCTGCACCCCGGACCGGACATCGCCGCCGCGACCGCGGCGGCGCTGGCGGGCGTGGACCGGCCCCGGGTCCGCACCCTGCTGACGGAGCTGACCGGGGCGAACCTGCTCATCGAACGGGTCCCGGGCCGGTTCGTCCTGCACGACCTGCTGCGCGCCTACGCCCGCGAACTCATCGCCAAGCAGGACAGCCCGCAGGAACAGGAGGCGGCGCACCTTCGGCTGCTGGACCACTGTCTGCACACCGCCGACCACGCCGCCGCCGTCCTCGGCCCGTTCCGCGACCGGATCCCCCTGCCCCGCTGCACCCCGGGCAGCGAGCCGCTGCGGTTCGACGACGGCCGACAGGCGACCGCCTGGCTGCGCACCGAACGCCATGTGCTGCGCGCGATCGTCGAGTACGCGGCCGACCAGGGCCATCACGACCACGCCTGGCGCATCGCGTTCACCCTGGACCTGCACTTCGACCGGCTCGGCTACCGGCACGACCTGATGGAGATCAACAAGGCCGCGCTGCACGCCGCCCGCGCCCTGGGCGACCCCATCGGCCAGGCGCACGCCCTGCGGGGCCTGGGTTTCTGCCACACCCACTTCGACCATCCGGACGAGGCGGTCCGGCTCATGGACCAGGCCCTGGAGCTCTTCCGGCAGGCCGGCGACGCCCTCGGCCAGGCCCGCACCCACCGCTGCCTCGCCCACCAGGCCGACCGGCTGGGCCGCTACGACGACTCGCTCGACCACTACGTCCAGGCCGGTGAGCTGTACCAGTCGCTGGGCCACCGCAGCGGCGAGGCCGGCATCCTCAACGACATCGGCTGGACGTACATCCGGCTGGGCGCGCCCGAACACGCCCTGGAACACTGCGCGAAGTCCGTCTCGCTGCTCCAGCAGGCCGGCGACCTCAACGGCGAGGCCGCCGCGCACGACAGCATCGGCTGGGCGCAGCACCTGCTCGGCAGGTACGACGCGGCCGTCGAGCGGTTCGAGACCGCCATCGGCCTGTACCGGGAACTCGACAACCGCTACCTGGAGGCCGACACCCTGCGCCATCTCGGGGACTCCCACCGCGCCGCCGGCGACCTCGGGGCGGCCCGCACCGCGTGGTCCGCCGCGCTGGCCCTGCTGGCGGAGGGCGGCCACGCGGAGGCCGACGAGGTCCGGCAGGACCTGCGCGAACTGGACGCGGGCGAGCGGGCGCCGGGCGCCGCCGACACGCTGCGGCGCACCGGCTACCGCAGACCGCGCTCCGCCAGCGCCACCTTCAGGCTGCGCAGGGCGTAGAACACCCGGGACTTCACGGTGCCCTGCGGGATGCCCAGGGTCTCGGCCGCCTGCTGGGTGGTGCGGTCCGCGAAGAACGTCGCCAGGAGCACCTCGCGGTGCGCGGGCGTCAGCGTCTCCAGCGCGTCGCGCACCACCAGCGACGACAGCATCCGTTCGATGTCGTCCGCCTCGGTGCCCAGCTCGGTCAGCCAGGTGTCGCCGCCGATCTCCAACGGCCGCGCCATCCGCGTCCGATGCCCGTCGATGACCAGGTTGCGGGCGACCCGGAACATCCACGGGCGCACCGCCATCCCGTCCTCGTCGATCAGGTTCCGCTTGTTCCAGCAGCGCAGCAGCGCCTCCTGGACCACGTCCTCCGCGCGGTGGCTGTCTCCGTCCAGCATGCGCAGCACGTACGAGTGCAGCGCCGGACCGTGCTCCAGGTAGAGGTCGCGCAGTGCTCGCTCCTCGGCGGACAACGAGCTGGCCGAACCAATGACCGTCATGTTCATGGTGTGCTCCTGCTCCTCGGGACCGGATCGGAGTGTTCCGAGGGGCGTTCCACATTCGTTTGACACCGCGTGTACGCGTCGATTGACGAGCTGGTCGGCGCGGCGGCGTCACGCGTACACCGCCAGTGCCTCCACCTCCTCGCGGACCAGCCCGGCGAGTTCCGCGTCGCCCGGTGGCAGCAGTCCGCCGCGGTCCAACGCGGCCCACATGTGCAGCAGTTCGCGGCCGTGGACGATCAACGCCCGCTCGTCGTCGAGCTGTTGCCAGGCGGCCGCCGCCCGCACCACGTCCGCCGCCGCCCGCCCGTCCATGGCCCCGCACCGGATCCGGGCCACGGCCAGCGCGAGCACGACGGCCTGCCGGTGGTCGCCGCGCAGATGCGCGAGGTAGGCCTCCAACGCCCTCGCCTCCACCGCGCAGGGGTGGCTCGCGCCCGTCGAGCCGGTCAGCTCCTCGCGCAGCGCGGTCGCGCGGGCGAACGCCTCGTCCAGCCGGCCTGCGGCGGCCGACTCCTGGATACGGCCGACCTGTTCGGCGAGTTCGGCGGGCACGTCGGTGACCGCGCCGGTGGTGGCGCGGGCCCGGGCGCGGGCGACCGCGGTGGCCACGGCGGAAGCGGCGGCGGGCGCGGGCGCCGGTGCCTGCTCGGGCTCGGGCACGAGGACGCTGCTGGAGCCGTCCGGCGACACCGACAGGACGAAGTGGGGGGCGCCGGGGCCGTCGTGCACCGTCGCCTCGACGACGGCGGCGCACTCCTCGGCGCGGCGCTGCAGCTCGTCCAGCACGGCCTCGTGCACGGACTCGCCGGGTGCGGGCACGAGGGGGTCGCCGTCGATCTCGGCGAACCCCTCGTCACAGATGCGGACTTCGAAGCGGGCCATGGTGGTCCTCCTCACGGGTCGACCGGTTCGGTGGGGGTGACTCCGGGCGTGGCGCCCTCGGGCGGGGCGGCGAGGCCCTGGTACTTGGCGAACTGGGCGCGCACGGACAGGACATAGCCCAGGGCGCTGTTCGTCTTCGGCACGCCACGGGCCGCGCGGACCTCGTCCCACCCGACGTCGTAGCCGGCCAGGGCGAGGTCAAGGACGCTGTTGGTGATGCCGGCGTCGTCCCCGGTGGCCGTGTCGATCCCGCCGCCGTCGATCAACTGCTGGGCCTGGGCGGCGAGATCGCACATGTAGCGGCCTTGCGCCATGATCGAGTCCTCGGGGTCCAGGGCGGAGGTCTCGCCGGAGTCGTCGTCGTCCTTGCCGTACTTGGTGAAGATCTCCGGCGGCAGCTGGGAGATGCCCTGCTCGCCGTTGGGTCCGACCAGGGCGGCGTTGAAGCCGGACTCCTTCTCCACCTGCGAGGCGATGACGATCGGGCCGATCGCGTCGCAGAGTTCGCCGGCCTTCTGGATGGGGTCCAGCAGGTCCTCGGGGACTGTGGTGGTGTCCAACTCGCCCTTGCCGTCGCCCTGGAGGACGTCGAGCGACTGGTCGGCGATCTGCTCGTTGGCGCTGTCGCTGCCGCCGCCTCCGCCGAAGAGCAGGATCAGCGCGATCAGCGGGGCGAGGAGCACCCCGAACCCGCCGACCACCACCGTGACGATCACCCCGCCGACCAGGACGACCGGCGCCAGCAGGCAGCCGCAGCCGGTACCGGCGATCGCGGTGTTCCTGGCGGTGTTCGAGCCGCCGCCCCCTCCGCTACCCGCGCTCATGGGCGCATTCCTTCTTCCTCTCGTCTTGAACCGCCGTGCCCGCACGGCCCGTTGTGCTGTCCGCCGGGCTTGAGAGGTCCAAACGGGCCCGGGAGCGAAGAAGTTCAAACCAACCGAAAACGCACCAACCAGAACAGCGGAAGACCCAGCGAAGAGGGGGGCGAGACGCACATGGGCACTCCTACGGCAATGCCGTCGGGCCCGCAGTCGTGGGAACGGGGCCCGAGGACCCCACGGCCCGCTCCCGGCGGCGACACGACCGGTCCGCCGACGGGAACGGACGGGCCCACCACCGGCCGGACGACGAGCACGGCGGACGTGGCGCCCCGTGACCGGACCGCCGTACGGACTCCGGCCCCGGCCCCGGCCCCGACTCCGGCCGCCCGCACCCGCCGTGCCGCTCCCGCGCGGACCGCCACGCGGGTCTCCGAGGCGACGACCCCGGCCCGGCCGCGGCGGTCCCAGGGGGCGCGGTCGGGGGACGAGATCGGCTGGGTCCAGGCGCACGGCGGGGCCGGTGCGACCTCGCTGGTCGAGGTCCTCGGCGGCGTGGACGTAGGAGCCCGCTGGCCGGAGCCCGCCAAGGGGGAGCCGCACCGGATCGTGCTGGTCGGCCGGACCAGCGCGCGCGGACTGCGCGCCGTCTCCTGGGCGTTGGGCGCGCTGGACGAGGGGAAGGCCCCGCGCGGGCTCGACCTGCTGGCCGTGGTCCTCGTCGCGGACGCCCCAGGGCGGCTGCCGCTCGCGCTGCTGCGCCGGATCCGGGTGCTGCGCTCCGTCGCCCAGGTGCACCGGGTGCCGTGGATCCCGGCCTGGCGCACGGGCGGCCATCCGAAGGCCCCGCCCCGTCAACTCGTGCGGCTGGCCGGCCTGGTGGGGAGCGAACGGCTCGGCCAAGGGGCCGGATTGTGAGCCTCTGGCAGGCAGGTGTCCAGTTCCTGGCCGACAAGCCCAAACCGGACGACCCGGTGTACGAGCCGACCTGGGAAGCGGACTACCTCATCAACCTGCTCGCCTGGTGCGCCACCGCCTGCGGTGTCGCCGGACTGATCATCGTCGGCATCCAGATGTCGATCCAGCTCAACCGCGGCGAACCGGGCGAGGGCGCCTCGCACTTCCGCGGCTTCTTCTTCGTCACCCTCGGCTGCCTGGTCGCCACGTCGGCAGGCCCGCTCGTCTCGTTCCTCGGCGACCTGCGGCTCCTGGGAGAGCTCACCAAGTGACGCCGGCCCACCTTCCGTAACCACACCTCACCCACACACCCGCCGCTTCCGTCGGCCACCTACGTCCCGGAGATCACCATGTCCGCTCTGCTGTCCGAAGTCTCCAATTTCCTCGCAGCCGCCACCCCCGGCGACGAAACCGCCGTGCCCTCACCGGTGCCCAAGGCTCCCGGCGAACTGACCGGCAAGGTCAACACGGTCCTCGGCATCGCCGCCTGGGCCGGCACCGCCGCCGGTGTCGCCGGTGTCCTGATCACCGGCGCGATGATGGCCATCTCCGTCAAGCGGGGCGAGAGTTCCGAGCACATGAGCCGCCTCGGGATGGTGCTCGGCGGCTGTGTCCTGGTGTCCACCGCCGGCCCGCTGATCAACTTCGTCTTCGCGTGAACCGGGGGGCGGCGCAGATGTTCACACGCAGGGAACGACAGGCCGGGCGCGACACCGGGCAGATCGAGCACCCCGGGCCGTACTGGAAGCAGCGCGGCTGGCAGGTGTCGGCCGGATTCCTCGGCATCGTGCTCCTGGTGGGCGGGATCGTCGCGCTCACCTCCGGCCCGGACGACCAGGGCGACCGGGTGAACAAGGTGGTGGCGGACGGACCGCTGTCCGGGAAGGCCGTGCTGACCGACGGACGGCCCCTGGGCTGCCGTACCGACGACAGCGCGGGTGACGCGCTGCCGCAGGCCGCGCCGACGGATGTGCGCTGGCGGATGCTCGGGATCTCGCGGGTGCCCGTCTCGGCCGCGGCCGGACCCACCAAGATCGAGAAGAACCTGTGGTGGTGCTTCGCCCACACGCCCACCGGCGCCGCGCTCGCCGCCCACATCATCCCCTCCCAGATGAGCGGGTCCGGCTGGCGCGTGGTGACCAAGCAGCAGGTCGTCGCCGGTCAGGGACGCGACCTGTTCGAGTTCACCCGCGCCACCGTCCAGGACACCGACGTACGCGACAGCAGCACGTCCGTCGCCTCGTACGCGGGCTTCGCTGTCACCTCGTACAGCAGCGAGGCGGCGACCGTCAGGCTGCTGATGAAGGGGGACCAGGGCTATATGGCGACCGCCATCCAGCTGCGCTGGAGCGGCGGCGACTGGAAGGTCCAGCCGAACGACGACGACGGCTCCCTGCATTCGCCGGTGTCGAGCGTCCAGGGCACCGACGGCTTCGTCCTGTGGGGGAGTTGACATGTGCTCCGGAAACCCGGTCACCGACGCGGTGGCGACCTTCTTCAGCTTTCTCGGCAACCCCATCGGGACCATCATCAACCTGATCGCGAAGGCCATCCTCGCGGGCGCGGTCGCCGTGTTCGCCGGCCTGACCGAGGCGATCCCGACCATGACCAGCCCGGAACCCTCGAAGGCGGTCGGCAACCAGACCTACTGGCTCGTGGTCTACCTCGCGGTCGGCTCGCTGCTCTTCGCCGCCGCCCGGATGGCCATCGAGCGCCGGGGTGACGCGGGCCGCACCGCGCTGAAGGGCATCGTGCGGGTCGTTCTCGTCTCGGGTGCCGCCACCTCGGTCCTCATGGCCGCGGTCGCCGTCTCGGACGGCTTCGCCCAGCATCTGCTGAAGCTGGGCGTGGAGGACAACCTGCAGAACGTCGGCTCCTGTTCGCAGGGGAACGGGATCGAGACCTTCGCACTGCTGGTCCTGGCGTTCCTGCTGCTGATCGCCGGGATCCTCCACACGATCCTGATGTACATCCGGCTCGGCGTCATGATCGTGCTCCTGGGCACCCTTCCGCTGGCCGCCGCGGCCTCCATGACGGACTGGGGTGCCGGCTGGTGGCGCAAGCACGTGGGCTGGCTGATCGCCTGGGTGCTCTACAAACCCGCGGTCGGTCTCGTGCTGTACGCGGGCTCGGAATTGCTCAACAGCAAGGACACGGACTACGGCAACACCGTCAACGAACGCATCGCCGGCATCGGCCTGATGCTGCTGTCCGCCGTGGCGCTGCCCGCGCTGCTGAAGGTCGTCGTGCCCGCCACCGCGGCCATCGGCACCGGCGACGGCATGTCCGCCGTGGGCGGAGCGTCGAGCAGCTTCGCGACCGGAGCGGTCCAGTTCGCCGCGATGAGCGGCGGGGGCGCGGGCCCGCAGGGCGCGTCCGGATCGGGCGGTGCGTCCGGCTCCACCGGCTCGGACAGGTACACGAGCTCGACCGGACAGGGCGGTGGGAAGGGCGGTACCTCGGAAGGCGCCCGGACCAAGACCCCAGCCGGATCGGGCGCGGGCGCCGCCGGCGCCGGGTCCGAGGCGGCCGCGGCCATGGGCGGCCCCGCCGGCATCGCCATCCTCGCGGCGGTGGCCGCCTCCCAGGCAGCCGCCGGAACCATCAGCGGCGCGGTCGAGGGCGCGGACGGCGAGAAGGGCAACAACACGTGACGCGGGGCTCCTTCGGAGGGATGAGCCGCCCGCCAGGAGCGGTGAACCGCGCCGAAGGGCAAGCCACCCACCGCGGGCGGTGAGCCACCCTCGGGGACGGCCCGCCACCCGCCGAGGGAGCTGCCGGAGTCGGTGAGCCGACCGCCCCGTCCTCGCCGCCCACCCCGAACGGCCGTCGAACTCCCCCTCCCCCCGCGGGAGTTCGGCGGCCTCCCCGCTCTCGTACACCTCAGGTCAGTCAAGGAAGGGAACCGGACCTCATGTCCACGCAAGCCGTCACTCATCCGACCTACGGGAACTGGCGCCGGCCACGCCGGGCGGGGCTCGGTCCGCTCGGTCTGCTCGGCACCTTCGTCGTCTTCGGCGGACTCGTCATCACCCTGCTCGCGTCGCTGATCTCGCTGTACGCGGCGCTGACCGTGCTCGTGCCGATCGTGCTGTTCCTGATCCCGCTGGCCATCCGCACCCAGGACGGCCGCAACGTCTACCAGCTGATCACCCTGCGGATCGGCTGGTGGCGCCGCAAGGCGAAGGGCGCCCATCTCTACGTGTCCGGCCCGCTGTCCGCCCGCCCCGGCGGCCGGTTCCGCCCGCCGGGCCTGCTGAACAAGGTCACCGCGACCGAGGGCCGGGACGCCTACGACCGGCCCTTCGGCGTCCTCCACCACCCCAACCGCAACCTGTACACGATCGTCCTCGGCTGCGACCCCGACGGCGGTTCCCTCATCGACCCCGACCAGGTCGACATCTGGGTCGCGCTGTGGGGCGAGTGGCTGGCCCGGCTGGCCCACGAACCCGGCCTGCGCGGCGCCTCCGTGATCGTGGAGACCGCCCCCGACACGGGCACCCGGCTCGCCAACGAGGTGCTCCCCCGCATCCACCCCGACGCCCCGCCCGCCGCCCGCGCGGTGATGGAGGAGGTCGTCGACCGCTACCCGACCGCGTCCTCCGAGATGCACACCTACGTCTCCCTCACCTACGGCGTCCCCGGCGGCCAGAAGCGCAAGCGGGACGACGTGATCACCGACCTCGCCATCCGCATCCCGGGCCTGCTCAGCGGACTCGTCGCGGCCGGCGGCGGCTCCGCGTACCCGCTGACGGCCGAGCGGATCGCCGAAGTGGTCCGGGTCGCCTACGACCCCGCGGTCGCCGCCGACGTCCTCAACGCCCGTGCCCAGCACGGCGGAACGGGCCTGGAGTGGGACGACGCAGGACCCGCCGCCACCGTCGAGACCGTGAGCAGCTACCAGCACGACTCGGGCGTGTCACGGACCTGGCTGATGACCCTGGCACCCCGCGGCACCGTCCGCTCCTCCGTACTGCGGGGCATGCTGGAGGCGGCCCCCGGCACCCGGCGCAAGCGGGTCGCGCTGGTCTACCGCACCATCGACCCGGCCACCTCGGCCCGGATCGTCGAGGCGGACCGGCGCAGCGCCCAGTTCATGGCGACCTCCGGCAAAGGCATGGTGCAGGCGCGCGCCGCCTCCGAGGTGCGCGCGGCGGAACAGACCGCGACGGAGGAGGCCGCGGGCGCGGGGCTCGTGGAGTTCTCGCTGATGCTGACGGTCACCGTCGACACGGCACAGGAACTCGCCGACGCCAGCGTGGCCGTACGGAATCTGACCGCGGCCTCCCGGGTGCTGATGCGGCCCGCCGACCGGATGCAGGCGGCCGCGTTCACCTGCACCCTGCCGACCGGGATCCTCCCTTGGGAGCAGACCCTCGTCCCGCACGAGTTGCAGGAGGCGCTGTGAGTCGGCGCAGCGAGGAGAAGAAGGCGGAACTGGCCGACCGGCTCGCCGAGTCGGGGAAGTCGCCCGCGAAGAAGCCGGGGAAGCCCGCGAAGGCCGGTCCGCCCAAGGAGCTGTACGTCCCGGCCCGCGGCTGGGTGGGCGCGGGCGGCGGCCGGGTCGGCTATCTGGATCCGCCGACCATGTGGCGGGCCACCACCGTGCAGGCCTGCGGCATGTGGCCGTTCGCCGCCGGCTCCGGCTCGCCCATGACCGGAGTGCCGCTCGGGCAGCACCTGTTCACCGGCGCCACCGTCTGCGGGGATCCGCTGAACTGGTTCACCCGGGCCCGCTACATCTCCAACCCCTCCCTGTTCATGCTCGGCATGCCGGGCCTGGGCAAGTCCACCCTCGTCAACCGGATGCTGATCGGGCTCGCCGCGACCGGGGTGATCCCGCTGGTCCTCGGCGACCTCAAACCCGACTACGCCGACACCGTCCGCGCGCTGGGCGGCCAGGTCATCTCCATCGGCCGCGGCCGGGGCGGCATCAACGTCCTGGACCCGGGCGCGATGGGCGCCGCCGCCGCGAGGATCGGCGGCCAGGCCGGTGACGTACTGATGGCCGAGGCGCACGGCCGGGTGCTGAACATGGTGGCCGCGCTCATCACCATCGTGCGCGGCCGGCCCATGGACGACCACGAGCAGTCCGTGCTCTCGGCCGTCCTGCACCATCTGCGCGAACGCACCACCGTCGGCCGTCCCGTGCTGCTGCCGGACGTGCTGCGGGTGCTCACCGAGGGGCCCGACCGGGTGCGCGCGGTCACTCTCGACCGCGGCGACGACACCCGCTACCGGGACGCCGTCGACCCGCTGCACCGCTCGCTGCTCGGCATCCTCGACGGCCCGCTCGGCGACACCTTCGCCTCCGAGACGTCCACCCACATCGACCCGAACGCGCCCGCCGTGTGCATCGACATCTCCGGCATCGGCGAGGCCGACACCCAGCTGACCGCCGCCGCGATGCTCGCCGCCTGGTCCGACGGGCTCGGCACGGTCGCCGCCTCGCACGCCCTCGCCGACGCCGGACTCGCCCCCAGGCGCTGGTTCTTCACCGTGCTCGACGAGCTGTGGCGCCCGCTGCGCGCCGCCACCGGCATCGTCGACCGCATCGACGCCCTCACCCGGCTCAACCGCTCCCTCGGCCTCGGCGACGCCAAGATCACCCACACCCTCAAGGATGCCGAGGCCCTGGGCACCGACGCCGACCGCGCCAAGGCCCGCGGCTTCGTGGAGCGGGCCGGGATGGTGGTGTGCGCGGGTCTGCCGAAGGCGGAGATGGAGGACCTCGGCAAGATCGTGGGTCTGTCCCGGCGCGAGATCGAACTCGTGTCGTCCTGGTCCTCACCCCCGGGCTGGGGCGTCAACGGCGACAACGAGGAACCGCCCGGCCGCGGCCGCTTCCTCATCAAGGTCGGCGGCCGCCCCGGCATCCCCATCAAGGTCGCGATCACCGACGCGGAACGCCACCTGCACAACACCAACCTGCGCTGGACGACCAACGAGGAGGCCGTCGAACGGGCGGCGGCCCTCGCGGCGGGCCAGGTCGCCAGAGCTTCCCAGGAGGGGGCACATCAACTCCCTTCCCAGGAAAGGGCATACGACCCTCACGGCACCCCCGGCACCCCCTCCCCGGAGACCCCGTCGGAGAGGCGGACGGCATGAGCGCCCCGCGCGGCGACATCAACGAGCAGTTGCCGTGGGCCCTGACCGCGATCGCCGGCGGTGGCCTCGTCCTGTTCCTCGGCGCCTGGTCCGGCGGCACCCTCGGCGCGGGAATCGCCGGGTACGGCTGGGACGCACCGCCGTTCGCCCTGTCCACCGTGGTGCGGCTGACCTCCGACGGGCCGGACGCCCTGTGGCCCGGGGTGCCGGCCGCCGTCGTCTACGCGGGCATGTTCGGCCTGCTGGCGCTCTTCGCGATCCCGGTGGGCCTCGTCCTCGGCCTCTTCCTCAAGCGCGCCGACCGCCCCAAGGGCCTCGCGGGGCGCCGCGAACTCGCCGCCATGTGCCCCAAGGGCATCACCGCCCGGGCCCGCGAACTGCGCCCCACCCTCAAGGGCCGCGAGCAGCTCCACCCGGACGAGACCGGCAACCTCCTGGGCGACCTCGCCCCCAACGGCCCCGAACTGCGCAGCAGTTACGAGGACGTGGAGCTCGACCTGATGGCACCCCGGGCCGGCAAGTCCACCGGCATCGCCGTCCCCCGGGTGCTGCGCGCCCAGGGCGCCGTGCTGCTCACCTCGAACAAGTCCGACGTGTACGCCGTCACCCGCGCCGAGCGCGAACGGGCGGGCACGGTATGGACGTTCGACCCGCAGGGCATCGCCCACAGCCCGCGCGCCATGTGGTGGGACCTGCTCAGCGAGTGCCACACCACCGAGGGCGCCCGCCGGCTGGCCGGCCACTTCGTGGCGTCCGTCAACGACGACACCGCGAAGAAGGACTTCTGGATCTCGGCCGCCCAGAACACCCTCACCGCCCTTTTCCTCGCCGCCGCCCGCAGCGGTTCCTCGGTCACCGAGCTGCTCGGCTGGCTGGCCGACCCCGCCGACCGCACCCCGGTCGACCTGCTGCGCGACCACGGACTCGTGGCGATGGCCGAGCAGTTGCAGGGCACGGTCCGCGGCGCGGTGGAGACCCGGGACGGCATCTTCGAGACCGCCCGCCAGACCGTCTCCTGTCTGCTCGACCCGGAGATCCTGGCCTGGGTCACCCCCGATCCCGCGTTGCCCGAGTTCCGCCCCGAGCACCACGTCCTGGGCACGGACACTCTCTATCTGCTGTCCAAGGACGGCGGCGGCTCGGCGGCCGGTGTCATCGCGGGCATCGCGGACGCGACGATGCGGGCGGGCGTGGTCGCCGCCGAGCGCATGGGCGGCCGCCTCGACCCGCCCCTCACGGCGGTCCTCGACGAGGCGGCCAACGTGTGCCGCATCTCCGACCTCCCCGACCTCTACTCGCACTTCGGCTCGCGCGGCATCAACGTCGTGACCCTGCTGCAGAGTTACCGCCAGGGCGCCCGGGTGTGGGGCGAGATGGGCATGGACGCGCTGTGGAGCGCGGCGACCGTCAAGCTCCTGGGCGCGGGCCTGGACGACGCCGACTTCGTCCAGAAGATCTCCACGCTGGTCGGCCAGCACGACGTGAAGACGCCGAGCATCTCCCGTGGCAGGGACGGCACTTCACGCTCGTACTCCTACCGCCAGGAGGCCGTCCTGCCGCCCGACCGGATCCGCGCCCTCCCGAAGGGCACCGCGCTCCTGCTGGCAACAGGCGTCAAACCGGCCCTGATCCGACTGCGCCCCTGGTACAAGGAGCCCGGCGCGGGCGCCATCTCGGCGGCGGCGAAGGCGGAGTCGGCGGCCATCACCGAACGCGCGGCACGCCGTCATCCACGGGGCGTGTACCTGTCCAAGCCGGCGTTCGCGGACGAGTTCCCCGTGTGACGGCACGCAGCAACAGCTCCACGGGCCCGTACCGGACTCGCCCCATCAGGCGCATGCCGAGGGCGAGTTGGGCCACGTACAACCCGACGCACCCCACCCCGACGAGCGCGGTACCGACCCGACCGTAGAGCCCGAGCCCGTACCCGGTGAACACGCACGCGAGGACGAGCGACTGGGTGAGGTAGTGGGTGAGCGACATCCGCCCGGCGGCCGCGAGCAGCCGGGTGAGCAGGCCGGCGACCCGCCCGCGGCAGCCGAGCAGCAGAAGCAGCCCGCAGGCGTACGACGCCGTCAGCGCGGGCGCGGTGAGCGTCGTCACCGCCTGCCCGACCATGAACCACCGGCCGTCCAGCGGACCTTCGACACAGCACGCCGCGAACACACTGCCGGCCAGACCGACCGGCAGCCACCGTACGACGACCCGCCGCAGCCACGCCCGGTCCCGGCCCCGCCGCTCCACGAGCCCCGCCTTCGCCGCCGCGAGCCCGGCCAGGAACGCGGCCAGGATGTCGGGCGCGTACAGCAGGTCGGCGCCGATGTGCGCGGGGAGTTCACTGAGGTGGGCGCCGACGACGGAGAGGAATCCGCCGCGGTACTCGTACACGATCGGGGGCACATAGGCGACCGGCGCCGACGGGGCTGCCGGCGCCGCCGGCTCGGCGAGGACGAGCAGCCCGTACCCGAGCAGCAGCACGGCCAGACCCACGACCAGGGCCACGCCGATTCTCAGCGCGCCCCGCGGGCCGAGCCCCCGCAGCCCGTACAGCACCAGCCCCAGCACGGCGTACGTCATCAGGATGTCGCCGGGGAAGAGCAGCACGGCGTGCACGAGGCCGAGCGCGAACAGGGCGAGCGTGCGGCGCAGATGAAGCGACGCGAAGGCGTCGCCGGCACGCCGGGCGGCCAGTTCCTGGAGCACGAAGCTGTAGCCGAACAGGAAGGAGAACGGCAGATAGAACTCGGTGGAGAACACCGCGGTCACCAGCCAGCCGGCCACGCGGTCGAGGACCGGTCCCCCGGCTGCCCCCGTCTCCACGACATAAGTCCCGGCGATCATCCGGGCGTTGACGAGCAGGATCCCGAACAGGGCGAACCCGCGGAGCATGTCGATCTCGTGGACGCGCGAGGGAAGGCCGCGTGCGCGCGGTACGGATTCGCGCGGTACGGAGAGGTGGTCCTCGCTCACGGTGAGACCACCGCCGAGCTGCCGAAGGCCACCGCCGACGACAGGAACCACCCGAACGCCGGTGCCAGCAGATGCCGTACGTCCCAAAGCCGGGCCGAGGAAGGCCTGTTGCGCACGTAGACCACCGGCACGCTCCCCCCGGCCGACGGCAGCCCGCACAACGTCCCGTACCTCCCGGGGTCCACCACGACGGCCCGCCCGAGCCGGTCGCGGAACACCACGAGCCCGCGTCGCCGCCCGCCGACCCGCACCCGCGCGGTCACGACCCCGACCGCCCGCAGCCCGCGCAGGCGCAGCCGCAGCGCCGTCGCACCGGCCCACAGCCCCATCGACAGGAACCCGAGCCCCAACCCCACGAACAGCGCAGGCAGCACCAACCGCGCCTCCATAAGACCCAGCCCCCTTCATCGGCGTCATCGGGCGTCCGCCCGTCCCGGGCACAACGGCTCCCGCGCACCGCGTGGTTCACGTACGGCCCTTGAACCGCCGTACGCCGCAAGCCCGTTGTGTGAGCGCACGGACCGGGACGACCGGAAGACACACCGGATGACACATCCGAAGGGAGCTTCGACCCAGATGAGACAGCCTCTGCGCACACACGGGTACCGGACGGCCGCCGCGGTCGCCCTGGCCTGCGCCCTGACGGCGGCGACCCAACAGACGGCCCGCGCGGACCCCCAGACCCTCACCGAGGTACGCGCCGAACTCCAGCGCCTCTACCACGACGCCGAGGTCGCGACGGACAAGTACAACGCCGTCGACGTGAAGGTGACGCGCCAGAAGAAGCGGGTCAGCGCGCTCGACGCCCAGGTCCAAGCGACGGAGCAAAAGCTGAACCGTCTCACTTCTCGGGCGGGTTCGGCGGCGGCGGCCCAGTACCGCACGGGAGGCCTGCCGGCCGAGTTCCAACTGACCCTGGCCTCGGACCCCGAAAACGCCCTGAACAACGCGGCGTTGGCGAACCAGGCCCAACAATCAACTCAGACCCTCCTCAAGGCCCTTTCGACCACCCGCCAGGAACTGCACACCCGCACCGAGGACGCGTCCGACGAACTGTCCCGCCTCCAGAAGAACCGCCGCGCCATGGACACGGAGCGCCGGACGATAGAGCAGCACATAGCCGAGGCGAAGAGACTGGAGTCAAGCCTGGCAGCAGCGGAACGTCGCCGCCTGGCGGCACTGGAGGCGAAGGAGGCGGCAAAGTCCCAGGCGAAATGGGAGGCAACGACCCCCCTCACTCCGTCAAGCACCGAGGCAACCCCGTCTGCCCGCAAGGCCATCGCCTACGCCGAACGCCAACTCGGCAAGCCCTACGTCTGGGGCGCCGAGGGCCCCAACTCCTTCGACTGCTCAGGCCTGACCTCAGCGTCCTGGCTGGCAGCGGGAGTAACCATCCCCCGCACCTCAGAACTCCAGTGGTCCCAACTCCCCCACGTCCCCACGTCCGCGATGCGCCCAGGCGACCTGGTCATCTACTTCTCGGACGCAAGCCACGTGGCCCTGTACATAGGCAACGGCAAGATCATCTCGGCACCTCGGCCGGGGAGGGTGATTTATATATCGCCGGTGGCGTCCATGGAGATCTTGGGGGTGGTGCGGCCGGGCGGGTGAGGTCGGGCCCATTCAGGCGGATGCGCGCGCGAGGCGCGCATCCGCCTCATGATGCCTGCTCGAAGCGACTCGTTCAGGCAGGATCGAGCGGCGGAGGCTCTGGAAGCGGCCCGAATGGGTCGACGGCCTCCACGGGCGGCGACTCCTTCGGCCGGTGTGTGCCGAACTTGCAGCCGGCGAAGGGGCCCATCGGGTCGCGCAGGGAGTTCATCACGGATACCAGGTAGTCACGGTGCCAGTTCGCGGGCCCGCACAGTCCCGAACCGGCGCCCGTCAACTCAGCCCAGGCGAGCCACAGTCCGTGGAGTTGGGCCACCGCTTCGGGGTGTTCCCACCAGCACGGGCACCAGGGAGCCGTGGAGGTGGCCTCCCTGGCATAGACCGGCAGTAGCACGTGATGGGTCCACAGTGTCAACTGACGCAATGCGTGGGCGTATTCGGGTCCGTCCAGATAGACGATGAATTGTGGCGGGGACGGGTCCGACGGAGGCGGAGACTCCTGCTGTGCAGCCGTCCCCTCAGGGGGCAGGTCGGTTTCCCCGGCGGGAGTGGCCACCGGCTCGGTTACGGAAACCTCAGAGGTCCGAGTGGACATGACCGTCCTGCTTTCTCTCGGCGACTTCTACTGAATCGGTGCACGCACACGACGTCCGCGGAGCGCCTACGGTTCACCAGCCGCCGGACGACTAGCGGCTCGACCTCCGATCCGAATTTCCCTGTCGGCGCCGCCCGTTTGAACCAACCGCTCTCCGGTTCCGTTGTGTCCCGTCAGCAAGCAGATCTCTCGCTTCACGAAAGGGAGTGGATTCCAGCATGGGTACACCACCGGAACCACTAAGGCGAAGGACCACCGCACCGACCGCACCAATCCCACCGAGCGAGGACTTCCGCTACTCGCCGACGACCCGCACTGCCATCCGCCTGCCCGAAAGGGAACAGCTCCGCGTCGATGACGTTCCCGGGGAAGGGGGAACGAGGGCAAGGATCCTGGACGAGGAGAGCGGAAGGGTCTTCGGAGTCCACCGCAGTCCAACTGGTGTCGTCAGCGTGTTCCTGTGGGCCAGGGAGAGCGCCGAGGCAACGGCCCGCTGGTTGAGCGCGACCAGCAGGCGTACATGGGATGTCGTCAACTGGGCGCGGGAGAACCAGGCGAGCATCATGAAGTTCGCCACAGATGTCGCCCCTGTCATCATTGCAAACGTGGGCAAGGGCATGAGGACCCTCTCGTCGGATCCGACCGTCCAAAGAGTCGGTGTGGTCATTGAAACGACCGGCAATGTGACGTCGGCAGGCAAGGGCATCAAAGCTATGCACGATGGGAAGAGCACGGAGGGGGTGCTTAGCGGCTTCGCCGGTGCCGTGTCAGGGATAGTGGGTGGCGCCGCCACAGCGGCCGCCCCCCGCCACCAGGGAGCCTCGGACGTCCTGAGTAGCGTCTCGACCGGCTTTGGGACTTTGGCCGCCGGGGCCAATTACAGGGAGGATCGGCGCAAAGCGAAGGAAACGGCGGCTCAAACAAGCACTACAATTGCGTCGGTCCCCGCAGAATCCCGGCAGCAGACACCCCAGGAACCCCGGCGGCGGACATCCCAGGAACCCCGGCAGCGGCCTTCCCGCAGGAACACGGAAGAGCTCGCGGAACCAGGCCGGTCGCGCCACGCGCCCCGGGTGAACCCGGAGCGGAGGACCACCGACCAGAGGCCCGCGAACCCGGAGCGGAGGACCACCGACCAGAGGCCCGCACCCGCGCGAATACCCTCGAATGGGAGCAGTCCGGACTCCTTCGCAAGCGCAAGGTCCCAGCCCTCGCCGAGGCGCACGTCCTCGTCCGAGCGCGAGGACCAGCCGATATCGAGGCACTCGTCGGCGACGTCCAGGCCGACGTACCCCGAAACCGTACGCGAGCGTCCTGCAGCTCCGAGGCGTCAGGATACGTATACGACTACGGCTCAGATGCCGCGCGATGGGGAAGCGCGGCAACGAATCATGGCCAGCCAGCCGGCCAGCAACGGTGGCACCTCCGCTACCCGGCCAACAGCGGAGAACGGGAGCAGGCACGCCAGCAACACCTACCACCCAATGGGCAAGTAACCCGCAAAGGTAAGCAACACAGTCACTGACAAACTCGCGTGAGGAGGGCACCCGGTGATTCAGCTCGGCTCGTCGTAGACATGCCGATATCGTGATCACCGGGCGCCCGTACGCGGGCCTCTGCGGGCTTCCAACCGTAGAGGGATCGTACTGAACCACTCGCGGTACACGAGCCGTTGTGCATCTCGAACCACCACGGATTCCAGTCCACAGGTTGGGGAGGCACGCACATGCCCACTGCCAAAACGTGGCGACTCGCGCCACACGGTCTGCTGAAGCGGCGCCGGCCCTCGTCGCACTCGGAAGCGTGTTATCCCAGTCGACCCGCGCCACTACCGGCCGCCAGCACCACCCCACCGGCCCCCAAGTCCCCATTGCCTCCCGGCCTGTTGCCGTTGCCGCCGGGATTCGAGTTGTCGACCACCCCGCGCTGAACCTGAAAGAGGGGCAACGTGGCGGACGAGAGTACGGCTGCCTCGACCAACAGACGGTCGCTCAGAGAACGGCAGAGCCAGGGCCAGAAAGCCAAGACACCGAAGAAACTGTCCAAGCCCAAGGACCGCCCGCGCGCCAAACCCGGCAGGCCAGGGTTCTGGAAGCGCCTCCGGAATCAACTCGCGGAGGAATGGAAGCTTCTCATCGACAGCCTCATAGAAGCCTCCTTGGGCCTGTCGGAGATACCGTTCCTGCCCCCGTCCCCGCCCCCGTCTCCCGGAGTCGGACAGGCGACCGGCTCACCCGAACCGGGCATCCAGGAAGCGGCCCGTCAACTGATGGCTCTCCAACCCGAAGCCTTCGAGGACGCGATTCTGCAACTGGTCAGGACCAACGAGGTTTTGAAGCACGCGTACGACAAAGCCCCGCAAGACATTCCGGATATCGCGCACCACGCCAACAACGCGTACTGGCGGGAGTTACAGCGAGAGGCCAACACCGCGGCAGCCCGACAACACTGGGAGCGGGGCCCGCATCCGACCGCCTCTCCGCAACCGGTGCCCACGGAACCGGTGCCCCCCGGGCAATCCCTGCTCGGCCCCGAAGGACTCCGTGCGATTCGCAACTCACAGGATTCCCAGCCGAATCAGGGTGACTCGCCCAGCGCGACATCTCGTTCGCCCCTGGCCTCCAACAACCCATACCGCACGCCCGATAGCGCTCCCAGCACTACCCACACCACCCCGAATCCACGAAGCCGATAACGCCATCCCACCACCGCTGAACCCTCCCCCACCCCCCATCCGTCGTGCCTACGCAAGCGACAACTGCCCACCGAATCAAGCAAGTCGCAGCCCGCCCCATGGACGCAGACCCGACGGAAAGGCACCCCCAATGCGCACCCCGCACCTCCCACACCCCCCACGCTTTCCGCGCCTCCCGCGCCTCCCCCGCCCCATAAGCAGACGCACCTCCTTCCTCCTAGCCCTCCTCCTGGTCATCGTCGGAGTGACAGGCACCACCATCGGGATCCAGTCCCACAGCTCGGACGCCACCGGCATCAACGAAAAACCCGCCGCCGACACCGCCACCCCCGACCACACCGTCACCCTCTGGAACAACACCACCGAACGCATCTGGATCGGCACCACAGTCAACGCCGACGGCTCGGCCAACCTCACCGGTCTCCCGAACCTCGACCCCGGCCAACCCGCCACCGTCACCATCCCCGAGACCCAAGGAGGCCACTGGCGAGGGAAGTTCTTCGCCCGCCAAGGCTGCACCGGCGAGGAAGGCAGCACCTTCCACTGCGCCGTAGGCGACTGCGGCCCGTACGCCGACCACTGCACCCTCACCGAAGAACCCACCGGCCTGGCCGAGTTCAACTTCGACCCCGCCGACGCCGCGGCCCCCTGGTACGACGTCAGTTACGTCAACGCCGTAGCGATGCCCATCACCATCACCCCGAACGACGTCACACCCCCCGAGACCGGCGAGTGCGCGATCGCCGGCTGCCCCGAGGACCTGCTCTCCGCCTGCCCCGCCGACAACCTCACCAAGGACCCGGCATCCGGCCAGCCGTTGGTGTGCGTGAACCCGAACCGCGACGCGAAGACCCCGTACAGCGACATGGTCAACCAGAAGTGCCCGACCGCGTACGCCTGGTCCAAGCAGGACGCCGAACCAGGCAACAAGGTCATGTACCAGTGCACCAAGTGCTCCGGCCTGACCGTCGTCTTCGGAAACGCCGGCACCATCCCCACAGACACCGCCACCACCCCAACCACCCCCACCGACCCCACCACCACCGCGACAGCCACCGCCCCCGCCCCCACCGTCCCGGCCTCCGACACCCCCCACAAGGGCGTCAGCCTCAACCCCTTCGACGGCATCTCCCAGGCCCTCACCGACTCCGGCGCCTCCTGGTACTACAACTGGGCCTCCTCAACCGGCTCCGTCACCAAGCCGGAAGGCGTCGAGTACGTCCCGATGATCTGGGGCCGCGACTCGGTGACCGACGCCGAACTCGCCCAAGCCGCAAGCCAGGGCAAGGAGTTGCTCGGCTTCAACGAACCCGACCTGCCCAGCCAGTCCGACCTCACCCCCGAAGAGGCCCTCGACTTCTGGCCCCGACTGGAGTCCACCGGCCTGCGCCTGGGCGCCCCGACGGTCGCCTTCGGCGCCGACACCCCCGACGGCTGGCTCGACCGCTTCATGAAGGGAGCCGATGACCGCCACCTCCGCGTCGACTTCATCCCCCTGCACTGGTACGGCGCCGAATTCGGCCCCAACGCCGTCAACCAACTGCGCGCCTACATAGAGGCCGTCCACGCCCGCTACCCCGACAAGCCGATCTGGCTGACCGAGTACGGCCTCATCGACTTCTCGAAGGACGCTCAGGACCCAGCCCGCTATCCCAGCGCGCAGCAGCAGGTCGACTTCATCAACGCCTCCACGCCGATGCTCGACGGCCTGGACTACGTGGAGCGCTACGCCTGGTTCACCCTCTCCACCCAGACCAGCCCGACCGGCCTCTACGACGGCACGACCCCGAACGCGAGCGGCCAGGCCTACCGCGCCGCGGGCTGACACCGAGCCGGTTTTGAACCGCCGCCGCACCCCGGCCCGTTGCGTTGGAGCGGACACCATCAGGAAGGAATGGCAATGGACTTGAGCCGGGGTGAAGAAGCAGACGAGCCGAACACCGGGGGCAACCACTTCGACGTGGTCATCGCCGGCGACGGCTCCGCCGCCATCGACGGCCGCCCCGTACCGGCGGCACGGGGCGAGGCCGTCGACGCGGCGATCCTCGACACGCTGCACGCCTACGCACGCGACCGGAACACCACCGTGACGGCGGACATCTCCGACCCGTCGGCGGACTACGTCGCCCACGTCGAGGTAGCCCCCGACGGTTCGAGCAGACTCCTGGAGGAACACCGGGAGAACACCCCCGCCCCCGCCGAAACCACGCTCGTCCCCCTCACCGAGCACGAAGACGAGGACGACGAAAGGGACGACGAGTACGAGGAGTACGAGGAGTACGAGGAGTACGAGGAGTACGAGGCCTTCGACGAAGACCTCACGGAGGAGCCGGAGTCATACGCCCTCCCCGACCCCACCGATCCCCCACCCCCGCTAAGCCCCTCCACCGCCACCACCACTACCCCCGGCCCAACCACCCCCCGCCCCCTGATCAACCGCGCCAACCACCCCCGCCAGTCGGACGACGAGTACGAGGGACCGGGCCTGCTCCACAAACCCCTCGTCGTAGGCCCGGTAGCCCTCACCGTCGCAGCCCTCGTCGTCGTACCCCTCGTAATCCTGGGCAGCAACGCACCGGCCGACAGCGGGAAGGAGACACAGGCCGCCCGCACGAAGCCCGACTCGACCGCGACCGGAGCCCCACTGCCCCCGGAACCGTCACCGACGTTCACCGAGATCCCCACCACGGTGCCTACGACACCCAGCGCGACGCCCACGACGCGGAAGCCCGCGCCGAGGACGACGCCCGCCCCGAACGGCGGCGCGGGCACCGTCACCGTGACGGCGAGGCCGCCGCAGGTCACCGTGACGGCGAAGCCCCCGAAGCCGGTCACCGCCGCCACCGCCGTGCAGCGCCTGGCCAGGAGCCACCCGCACACCCGGCACATCTGCTACCGCGCCTACGTCAGCGGACAGGGCTGGCAGAAACCGGTGTGCGACGGCGCGACGGCCGGGCGGCCGGGCAAGAAGAAGCCGATCAAGGCCCTGAACATCGCGGTGTCCGGCGTCGGCGGCTCGTCCGCGAACGCCTTCGTCCACGACCCCGCCTCGATCAACGGCGAGGGCAAGTGGAAACCGGAGTGGACGGACCTCGCCGCCGACGGCGCCAGCAACTACATCGGCAGCGCCAAGAAGTCCGCCCCGAACCTCCTGGCCTTCGCCATCAACATCGGCAAGGGCCGAATCTGCCAGTCCGGCAAGGTCCACGGCAGCACCTGGACCGCCAAGAGCTGCGCAAACGCCCGCCCGGACCTGCTCACGGTCGGCACCTTCAACAACAACAGCTACCTGGAAGCCGTAAAACTCACGGTCTGAACCACGTTCACCTGATGCCGAGGGTCAGTCGCGGGTACTGACGAAACGCGCGTGGGGTCCCGAGTTTGGCACGAGCTCGTCGATGGTCGTTCAACTCCGCCTCAGCCAGAGCTCGTTGTGCGTAGTCTGGCTCGCTGGCCCCAGCCGAGACAGCGCCGGCCGCCACGCTCAAAGCCACCCCCTTCGTCGGTCAGGCGCCTCGCGGCCACGTCATCGGGCCGTGGGGTTCCGACACAGGCCAGATATTGAATAAACCGAGAAAGAATAGCAGCATTCGGTACGGAATGAGGAATTCATGTTGCCGTTTGAGCGACTCGATTTCGGCATGAGTGAATTCGTGACGAGCATCTCCGAGACTGTCGCGCAACTTAATGACCCGCTTTTCTCTGGCCCATATATCTACACAAGGGACATGGGGGTTAATTTAACCACTCGAGTGATCGATGGAAGGGGCGCAAGTGCCTGGCAGCCCACGCAGACCGAGCGTTGGCGTAGCTCGGACGGATCGGGTCGCCTCGTGCGCAGAAATTACCCTTTCGAGTTCACCTCGGCCGGTTCAGCGCGGCTATGGAAGGAAGCGGATTCGGTGCTCCCCGATGTACAGGTCGTGGACCGCATGGTCCGGGCCGGGGAGTTCAGCACGCTCAGGGACGTATGGGAAGGCGTAATGCCTTTGTCTGACGATCTCGACAGTCTTTCACGGGAGTTGATTTTTGTGAGCGGGGGAAGCCCGCAGGGTCTGCTCAGAGCTGTGAGAGACGTCTATTACGACTTGGGGATCGTGGAAGCATCGCTGCGTGCCGCGATGCTGCGTGTGCTGGCAGGAACGGCAGGCCTGGCCCTTGCGGGAGTCACCACGGACAGATCCGGCCGAGAGGTTTTCGGTGTCTCCGCACAGACAGACAGCCAGGGGGCTCAGCTCACTCTTCTTTTGGATCTGGCGACAGGGGAGATGAACGGATACCAGGAAGTCCTGGTGAAGCGTGCCGAGAAACTTGACCTGGAGCCACACGGGCTCCTCTCCTACGGAGAGCGTCAGATCTGGGCAAGAACGGGAGACATCAGGTCGCGACCCTGAGCCCGGCGGCGCCAGAACCACCAAAGCCGAAGGCAGCGGCACCACAGAGACCAGAACTGAGACCCTCAACCGCGGCAGGGCCCGCGCTCGGCGCCGCCGCAGCCGCAGCCGCTGAACGCAAAAGCCCAGCTCAGACGCTGTCAGAGCTGGGCTTGCAGGAGAGCCCCCTGTCGGATTCGAACCGACGACCTACGCATTACAAGTGCGTTGCTCTGGCCATCTGAGCTAAGGAGGCCTGCACGCGCCCGCGACCCGCGCGGCGGGCGTGCCCGTGCAGTGTACCCAGCTCACAGTGGCGCCCTGTCGAATATTTCCGCGAAGTTCACATGCTCACGGGTACTGACAGATCAGGCGAACGCGAGGTACCGTCCGAAGCCAGTCCGCTCTTGTGGACTACACCACCTTCCTACAACGGATCGTCCGGCACGTTCCTGCCGGTAGAAGGGGGCCTTCACCATGGCCACTGTCTCGTTCGACAAGGCGACCCGGATCTACCCGGGCACCGAGAAGCCCGCCGTCGATGGACTGGAGATCGAGGTCGGGGACGGCGAGTTCCTCGTCCTCGTCGGTCCGTCCGGCTGCGGCAAGTCCACCTCGCTCCGCATGCTCGCGGGGCTCGAGGACGTCAACGCCGGCTCCATCCGCATCGGTGAGCGCGACGTCACGCACCTGCCGCCCAAGGACCGGGACATCGCCATGGTGTTCCAGAACTACGCGCTGTACCCGCACATGAGCGTCGCCGACAACATGGGCTTCGCCCTGAAGATCGCCGGCGTCAACAAGGCGGACATCCGCAAGAAGGTCGAAGAGGCCGCGAAGATCCTCGACCTCACCGACTACCTGGACCGCAAGCCGAAGGCCCTGTCCGGTGGTCAGCGCCAGCGTGTCGCGATGGGCCGCGCCATCGTGCGTGAGCCCCAGGTATTCCTCATGGACGAGCCGCTGTCCAACCTGGACGCCAAGCTCCGCGTCTCCACCCGTACGCAGATCGCCTCGCTGCAGCGCCGTCTCGGCATCACCACCGTCTACGTCACCCACGACCAGGTCGAGGCCATGACGATGGGCGACCGCGTGGCCGTCCTCAAGGACGGGCTGCTCCAGCAGGTCGACTCCCCGCGCAACATGTACGACCGCCCCGCCAACCTCTTCGTCGCCGGCTTCATCGGCTCCCCGGCCATGAACCTGGTCGAGGTCCCGATCACCGACGGCGGTGTGAAGTTCGGCAACAGCGTCGTCCCGGTCAACCGCGACGCCCTGAAGGCCGCTACCGACAAGGGCGACAAGACGGTGACCGTCGGCGTCCGTCCGGAGCACTTCGACATCGTCGAGGAGAACGGCGGCGCCGCCTCGTCCCTGGAGAAGCACTCCGAGGACGCCCCGGCCGGCCTCGCGGTCTCCGTGAACGTCGTCGAGGAGCTGGGCGCGGACGGTTACGTCTACGGCAGCGCCGAGGTCGGCGGCGAGACCAAGGACCTCGTCGTCCGCGTCGAGGGCCGCCGCGTCCCGGAGAAGGGCGCCACGCTCCACGTCGTGCCGCGGCCGGGCGAGACCCACGTCTTCTCGACCTCCACGGGCGAGCGCCTCACCGACTGACCCGAGGAACAGCACCCGCAACAACCGCATACGGAGAGGGGCCCTCGCGGGCGCACCGCGGGGGCCCCTCTCCGTATCCCGGACACCCAGGTCCCCCCGCCCCCCGTCCCCCCGTCCCCCCCGTCCCCCCGCGCCTCGGATACCCCGGCACTCCGGACGTTTCGAGCAGCCGCGTCAACCCGTTACCCAAAAAGAGGCACCACTTCATCCCCCGAACCGGTGACTAAATGTCGCCAAATCATCACCGGGCGCTACCCTCACGAGCGTGAAGCACTCCACTAACCAACAGACGCGACGCGGCCGGGGCCCCGCCCGCCGGATCGGCCGCACGCTCGCCCTTGTCCTGCCCGTCGTCCTGGTGCTCTCCGGGACCCTCGCGGTCACCCGAGTCAACTGGTCGGGGAACTCCTCGTCCTCGGTGCTCACCGCCTCCGACGCGATCGACGACGCCAAGGGCGCCGCGGCGGTCCACCGCGCCCCCCAGGACGTACTGCGCGACCAACTCCTCGCCGAGCTCCAGGAGGAGAACCCGGGCGAGGTCCTCACGCACCTCCAGCAGGCGGTCACCGAGCGCCCCTCGCTCGCCGAGCACTGCGTGTCCATCGCGCGCGCCCTCGGCAAGGCCGCGGTGCGCGTGTACGGGCCCTCCAAGGCGCAGTCGTACGCCCGCCCCGTCTGTGACACGTCCTTCGCCTCGGGGGTCGCCGCGGTCCACAGCTGAGGCACACGAGGGTTCCCGGCCCTCCTCCGGACCGGTCAGGTGCGGAGGAGGGCTACGGCTCATCACGGAACGGTTGCCGACTCCGGCCGCCCGCGGGGCGCGTCGTACAGTTCGAGTCATGACCGATCCGAACGCCGCCGCACGCCCTGTTCAAGCCGTCGTCCTGGCCGGTGGCCAGGGTTCCCGGCTGCGTCCGTACACCGACGACCGGCCCAAGCCGATGGTCGAGATCCCCGGCACGGGGACTCCGATCATCGGCCATCAGCTGTCCTGGCTGGCCGAGGAGGGTGTGACGGACGTGGTCGTCAGCTGCGGCCATCTCGCCGACGTCCTGGAGAAGTGGCTGGCCACCGCCGACCTGCCGGTGAACGTCAAGACGGTCATAGAGACCGAGCCGCTGGGCCGCGGTGGTGGCCTGAAGTACGCGGCCGCGCATCTCCCCCACCCGGACCGCCCTTGGTACGCCACCAACGGCGACATCTGGACCCGCTTCTCCCTCCGTGAGATGGCGGACTTCCACGCCGAGCGCGACGCCGTCGCGACCCTCGCCCTGGCCCGGCCCCGCATCCCCTGGGGCGCCGTGAAGACGGACGGCTTCGGGCACATCACGGACTTCATCGAGGCCCCGCCGACGACGTACGAGATCAATGCGGGTGTGTACGTCTTCGCGCCCGGGTTCGCGGATCTGCTGCCCGAGCGGGGGGACCACGAGCGGACGACGTTCCCGCACCTCGCGCGGGAGCGGCGGCTGGCCGGATTCCCCATCCCGCACGGGGCGTACTGGCGGGCCATCGACACGGCGAAGGACCTGACAGAGGCGGCGAAGGAACTGGCCGCGCTGGGGCGTTGAGGGTCCGGGCGAGCCAACAGGAGGCCCAGGCAAGCCAGAAGGGGTCCCGCACCTGAATCCGGTGCGGGACCCCTCGTGTATCTGCTCTGCGGGCGATCGTTCAGCCGGCGGGCGTGCCCAGGATCTTGCCCACCGGCTCGGCTACCCCAACAGGCCGCCCACCAGGCCCGGTTGGCCGGAGGAGGTGCCCCCGGTGCCGGTGCCGCCTGTCGAGCCGGTGCCGCCGCTCGTACCGCCGGAGGTGGGTCCCGAGCTGGTGCTCGGGGCGCCGCCGCCGGCGGGTGAGGACTGCTGGGGCGGGGCCTGGCCGCCGGTGCCCTGGGTCTGGCTCGGGGCGCCGCCACCGGTGGTGGTGCCCCGGGTCGCGCTCGGGGTGGTCGCCTTGCCGGACGGCGTGGCGCCGGTGGTGGCGGCCTGCGAGGGAGTCGTCGAGGCCGATGGCGACTCGCTGTGCTTCTTGCCGGACTTCTCCGGGAGCGGGGAGCCGGGCAGTTCGTTGCGCGGGGCCTCGCCGGGGCCGGGGACGACCACGCGGTCGGCGTCGCGGACCGCGCCGCCCAGCAGGGAGCCGAGCAGCAGGGTGAGGCCGGTGACGATCGCGGTGACGAGGATGCCGCGGCGCAGCACGTACTGGCGCAGCTCCCAGATGTCGGCGCGCGGTCCGAGGCGGCGCCAGGCGCTGCCCGCGAGGCGGCCGTCCACGGAGTAGACGGGGGCGCCCGCGATGATCAGCGGGGACCAGGCGGCGAGGTAGATGATGTCGGGGGCGTCGTAGGCGGGGACGGTCTTCCAGCTGACGGTGACGATGAGCGCGGCCGACAGCAGCGCGCCGAAGACGGCGGCGACCCGCTGCCAGCAGCCCAGCACCGTCAGGACGCCGACGACGACCTGTGCGAAGGCGATGACGAGGCCGGAGCCGACCGGGTGGTGGAGGGCGAACTGGCGCAGTGGCTCGGCGACTTCCCACGGATGCAGGGTGTTGAGCCACTTGACCATGGAGCCGCGCTTGCCGCCGTCGAAGTAGACGGGGTCGCACAACTTGCCCATGCCGGCGTAGATGGAGATGAAGCCGAGGAAGATGCGCAGGGGGAGCAGGACGACGCCGAGGTTCATGCGGCGGCCGGGGTAATAGGCGTGCCGCGCCGGGTCGACGCCGCGCCGGGCCTGCCGGCCCTCCCCCGTGCCGTCCTCGAAGTCCTCGAACTCCTGGTCCCCGTAGGCGGGTTCCTCGTCGTAGGCGCTGCCGACGGGCCGCATGTCGGGCAACAGGCGGGTGCCGCCGGTGTCCTCGCGGCTGCGCTGAGCGCCGACGATCGGGGTCTCGACGGTCTGGTCGAGCGAGTCGTAGACGTCGTCGTAACCGCCTACGTCCACGCGGGGGATGACCTGGGTGGCCCCGGCGTCGCCCGACGACTCGTCCGGATGGCCGACGCTGCCGCTGCGCACGGCCTGGAGCAGGCGGTGGGCGCCGGTGTCGTCGGGGGCGGCGCTGCCGCTCCACACGACGGGGCGGCGGCGCGGTGCGCGACCTCCGGCGGGGATCCGGGCGTTGTCGTCGGCGGGCCCCAAGTGCCGTGCGATCCGCGGCGATTGGGGACCTCGGGTCGAGGCGCCCAACTGCACGCGGAAGCTCGCATGATTGACGATGACCTGCGCCGGATCGCTCGGCACCTTCACCATGCTCAGCGCGGGAGCGTCGTCGAATCCCGACGGGCCGTCCCCCGTGGGTGTGCGGGGTGTTCTGGTGTCCACACTCATCTAACCGAGTGACGTGTGTTTAGGACACTGCTTTGACTGGGCGGATCTGTCCGGACTCCGTCAAGGTTGCCCTCCTCGCCCGGATTGACCCGCAAGGGTGAGGAGGGGCACGCCTGTTCAGTCCGTTCGGCCCGCCGCGGTCAGGCACCGCGACCCGTCCGCCGTCAGACCCTGCGGCGCGCAGCCTCGTAGAGGACGATCCCCGCCGCCACACCGGCGTTGAGCGATTCCGCACCACCCGGCATCGGGATGCGCACGCGGTAGTCGCAGGTCTCGCCGACCAGTCGGGACAGGCCCTTGCCCTCGCTGCCGACCACGATGACCACCGGGCCGCCCAGCGCGGCCAGTTCACCGATCTCGTGCTCACCGTCGGCGGCGAGCCCGACGACCGCGATGCCCTGCTTCTTGTACGCCTCCAGGGCGCGAGTGAGGTTCGTGGCCCGGGCGACGGGCGTACGGGCCGCGGCGCCGGCGGACGTCTTCCACGCACCGGCCGTCATCCCGGCCGCGCGCCGCTCCGGTACGACGACGCCGTGCCCGGCGAAGGCGGAGACCGAGCGGACGACGGCACCCAGGTTGCGCGGGTCGGTGACGCCGTCGAGGGCGACGATCAGCGGGTCCTCACCGGCGTCGTAGGCGGTGTTCGCCAGTTCCTCGGGGTGCGCGTACTCGTACGGCGGGACCTGGAGGACCAGGCCCTGGTGGTTGAGGCCGTTGGTCATGCGGTCGAGCTCGGGGCGGGGGGCCTCCATGAGGTTGATCCCGCCGCGCTCGGCGGCGAGCTGGAGGGCCTCGCGGACGCGCTCGTCGTTGTCGATGAACTGCTGGACGTACAGCATGGACGCGGGCACGCCCTCGCGCAGCGCCTCGACGACCGGGTTGCGGCCGACGACCAGCTCGGAGGTGGACCGGCCGCCGCGGCCGCGGGCCGTGGGCCGGCGTACGGCCTGCTTCGCCTTGGCGTTGGCGACACGGTTCTTCTTGTGGCCCTTGCGCGCCTCGGCGGGCGGGGTCGGGCCCTTGCCCTCGAGACCCTTGCGCCGCTGGCCACCACTGCCGACCTGCGCGCCCTTCTTGCCGGACATGCGGCGGTTGTTAGTGGCCATGACCTACCTGTCTGTATGAAGCGTTCGGACGTACGTATATGGATTGTGCCGCCCGGTGGCCCGGACGGCACAATCGATCAAGAGATCGGTCAGGAGGTCGGGTGCCGCGTCAGCGCGGGCCGAGGCTCCAACGAGGGCCCTGCGGCCCGTCCTCGATGGCCAGCCCGGACTGCGCGAGCTGGTCCCGGATGGCGTCCGCGGTGCCCCAGTCCTTACGGGCCCGCGCCGCCTCCCGCTGATCCAGCACAAGTCGTACGAGGCTGTCGACCACCCCGTGCAGGTCCTCGCCGCGGTCGCTCTCGCCGGCCCAGTGCGGGTCGAACGGGTCGAGGCCGAGGACGCCGAGCATGGCGCGCACCTCGGCGAGGCGGGCCACGGCGGCTTCCTTGTCGTCGGCGGCCAGCGCGCTGTTGCCCTGCCGGACGGTGGTGTGCACGACGGCGAGGGCCTGCGGGACGCCCAGGTCGTCGTCCATCGCCTCGGCGAACGCGGGCGGCACCTCGGCGGACGGCTCGACGGAGCCGGCCTTCTCCACCACGCGCTGCATGAAGCCCTCGATCCGCGCGAACGCCGACTCGGCCTCGCGCAGCGACTCCTCGCTGTACTCGATCATCGAGCGGTAGTGCGGGGTGCCCAGGTAGTAGCGCAGCACGATCGGGCGCCAGGCCTTGACCATCTCGCTCACCAGGACGCTGTTGCCCAGCGACTTGGACATCTTGTCGCCGGCCATGGTCACCCAGGCGTTGTGCACCCAGTACTGCGCGAAGTCGTCGCCGTACCCCTTGGCCTGGGCGATCTCGTTCTCGTGGTGCGGGAAGATCAGGTCGAGGCCGCCGCCGTGGATGTCGAAGGCGGGTCCCAGGTACTTGTGCGCCATGGCCGAGCACTCCAGGTGCCAGCCGGGCCGGCCGCGGCCCCACGGGGTCGCCCAGGTCGGCTCGCCGGGTTTCGCGGCCTTCCACATGGCGAAGTCGCGGGGGTCGCGCTTGCCGGTCTCGCCCTCGCCGGAGGGCTGGAGCAGGTTGTCGAGCTCCTGCCGGGACAGCTGGAGATAGCCGGGGAAGGAGCGCACGTCGAAGTAGACGTTGCCGTCCACCTCGTAGGCGTGACCGCGCTCGATCAGGCCCTGCATCATCTCGACCATCTCGGTCACGTGCCCGGTGGCACGCGGCTCGTAGGTGGGCGGGAGGCAGCCGAGGGCGGTGTAGCCGTCGTTGAACGCGCGCTCGTTCTCGTAGCCGATGGACCACCACGGGCGGCCCTGCTCGGCCGCCTTCGTGATGATCTTGTCGTCGATGTCCGTCACGTTCCTGACGAACGTCACCTCGTAGCCGCGGTAGGCGAACCAGCGGCGCATGATGTCGAAGTTGAGGCCCGAACGGATGTGCCCGATGTGCGGGGCCGCCTGGACGGTGGCGCCACAGAGGTAGATCGAGACACAGCCCGGAGTGAGCGGGACGAAGTCGCGAATCTGCCGGGCACCGGTGTCGTACAGGCGAATAGTCACGAGTCCAGGGTAGTGGGCCGGAGGCGATGCGTTGCACCGGACTTGTAACATCGCGCGCGCCCACGAGCGACCCGGCCGGCGCCGGTGATCCACAGTCAGCCGGTACGCACCACCAGGGCCGTGGCGACCGCCATCAGCCCCTCCTCGCGGCCCGGGAAACCGAGCCCGTCCGTCGTCGCGCCCGACACGGAGACCGGCGCCCCGGCCGCCTCCGACAGCAGCTTCTGGGCTTCGTCGCGCCGCTTGCCGATCTTCGGGCGCGGTCCTACGACCTGGACGGCGATGTTCCCGACGCGGAAGCCGGCCTCGCGGACGATACGGGCGGCCTCGGTCAGCAGCGTGACGCCGGAGGCGCCGGACCACTCGGGGCGGCCGGTGCCGAAGTGCTGTCCCAGGTCACCGAGGCCGGCGGCGGAGAAGAGCGCGTTGCACGCGGCGTGCGCGACGACGTCCGCGTCGGAGTGACCGGCGAGCCCCGGCCCCTCCCCCTCCCACTTCAGGCCCGCGCACCACAGCTCGCGGCCCTCCTCGAAGGCGTGGATGTCGGTACCGATGCCGACCTGGGGCAACGGGAGGGCGTCGTAGGAATCAGAAGCCATCGTTGAGCCTCCTGCGGGCCAGGACCGCCTCCGCGAGGACCAGGTCCAGCGGGCGCGTCACCTTGAAGGCCTCCTCGTGCCCGGGCACCAGTAGCACGGTCTTGCCGAGCTTCTCGACCATGCTCGCGTCGTCGGTGACGTCCTCGGTGACCGTCTCGTGGGCGCGGATCAGGGTAGCCCGGTCGAAACCCTGCGGCGTCTGCACGGCCCGCAGGCGGGCTCGCACCGGGGTGGCGACGACGGGCTCCGGCTCGCCCGGGGTGCCGGCCGGCTCGACCTCCTTGACGGTGTCGGCCAGCGGCAGCGCGGGCACGACGGCCGGCGCTCCGGCGCGTACCGCCTCGATCACCGCGTCCACCGTGTCCACGGGGACCAGCGGCCGGGCGGCGTCGTGCACCAGCACGATGTCGTAGTCGGGCGGCAGCGCGTCCAGACCGAGCTTCACCGACTCCTGGCGGCTCTCCCCACCCGGCACGACCAGGAAGTCGGTCCGGTCGGGCAGCGCGTGCGCGTCGAGCAGCGACTTGACCTCGGGCGAGCCGTCCGGCGGGGCCACGACGACGACCAGGGAGACGGCACGGGACGCGGCCATCGCGCGCACCGCGTGGATGAGCATCGGGGTTCCGCCCAGCGCACGGAGCGCCTTGGGGGCGCCCGGACCAAGGCGTACGCCCCGGCCGGCGGCCGGAATCACGGCAGCCGTCCGGGCTCCCGCGGGCGAAGTGCACGAATCGTCAGACATCGGTTCCTGTCAGGTTTGTGTGCTCGGCCTACGTGGGTATGGCCTGGGAAGTGCCGGGCGCGACGGCCCTGACCGGACCCTTCCGTGACCCTGGTCGAGCCAGCCGCCCGGGCCCGGCACGCCAAGTATCGGGGGAACCTCCCCGAGTGGGACGTACGAAGGCGTACGGAAGCCGTGGAAGAAATCGCGGAAGACGTATGCGAAGGCGCTCGGGCACGAACATGCCGCAGCGCCCGGCGACAGTGAATACGTCATCGGGCACCGCGGCATTTCGATGTGCTGACCGCTGTGTACTGAGTGCTGAAGTCGGCCTGCGCCTACGTCAGTTCAGAGCAGTCGGTTCAGGACGCGAGGACCTCGTCGAGCAGGGCCTCGGCCTTGTCCTCGTTCGTGTTCTCCGCGAGGGCGAGTTCGCTCACCAGGATCTGGCGGGCCTTGGCGAGCATCCGCTTCTCACCGGCGGACAGTCCGCGCTCACGCTCACGACGCCACAGGTCACGTACGACTTCCGCGACCTTGATGACATCGCCGGAGGCGAGCTTCTCCAGATTTGCCTTGTAACGACGGGACCAGTTCGTGGGCTCCTCGGCATACGGCGCGCGCAGCACCTCGAAGACCCGGTCCAGCCCGTCCTGACCGACCACATCACGTACGCCGACGAACTCCGCATTGTCCGCTGGCACACGTACCGTCAGGTCACCCTGGGCGACCTTCAGCACCAAGTAGGTCTTGTCCACGCCTTTGATCTGGCGAGTTTCGATAGCCTCGATCAGCGCGGCCCCGTGATGGGGATAGACCACGGTGTCGCCAACCTTGAACGTCATGTGACAGGTACCCCTTCCGTGGCTATCCAGGGTAACACGGAAACGGCGGGTTCTGAATGGCGTTTTCGCAGGTCAGGGCATATCTCGGGGCTTGACAACTGCAACAGGAACGTGCTGCGGAGGCCGAGCGGAAGAAGGTATTCGCAGGTCGGAGCGGCTCTCCGGGGGAGGAGAAACGCGCACGTTACACACATCCGGAGCCCCCGCCAAGTGGACTAACGTCCCCAAATGTCCGGTTCCAAGTGTGCGACTTCCGCTACTCCGTTCGGTGCGCCGGAGACGCTTCCGCGCCGATTCCGGAATTGATCACGGTCCGACTGCGCGGTCGGTTGATGGCGGGTTCATGGGTGGTTCATGCGGGGGTTGATCAACGGGTTGATCGACGGGTTGTTCCGCCGCTCCAGATCCTTCACGTGATCAATTCCGGGTACGCCGTCTATTCCTTCACGGAAAATTTGCGCGCCGTCCTCTGGCGTTTCCGGCGTAACCGGGAACGGCTTATGTGAATGCCGGACGAACGTGCGGGCCAGGGGCTGTCGGCAGCCTCTACCCCCCTGCCGGGGGAAGCCGACGCTCCACGGGGGAGGGTCGGGTGCGGCGGTGCGGGAACGGCTCGGTAACCTAAGCCCGCTGACAGACACTTAGGGCGGCTTTATGGGCCGCCACGTTCGAGTCAAGGAGTTGCCGCCGCCGTGAGCAGCAGCCTTCGACGGGGCGCACTCGCCGCCGCCGCCATCGCGTTCTCGATCGCCTCGCTCGGTGCGTGCGCCGCCGGCAACGACGCCCAGACCCTGGAGGTCAAGCCGGACAACGCGGCGACCACGGTGGGCGACATCAAGATCCAGAACGCCATCGTCATCACCCAGCCTGACCTCGAGTCGACCGGGCCGGCCGTGATCTCCGCGACCCTGTTCAACAACGGCCGCACCGCCCAGACCCTGGACTCGATCACCCTCTCCGGCTCCGGCAAGACCGCCGAGCTCAAGCCGGCCAAGGGCAACGGCCCGCTGACCGTCCCGGCCGGCGGCCACATCGTGCTCGGCGGCAAGGGCAACGCCTCCGCGGTCCTGGCCAGCAGCCGCGAGTCCGTGCAGGACGGCAACGCGCAGAAGGTCACCTTCACCTTCAGCACGACCGGAGACGTGAGCCTGCGTGCCTTCGTCCAGCCCGCCGACAGCTACTTCAGCACGTGGGGCCCGACCGAGATCCCCTCGGCCCCGGGCGCCACGCCCACGGCTTCGGACTCCTCGACGCCGAGCGGCGACACGTCGGCCACGCCGACCGACTCCGCGAGCGCGACGGCGACCACGCCCGAGGGCGGCACCCCGACGGACGCGGCCTCGGCCAGCGCGACGGCCTCCGGCAACTGAGCGGCTGAGGGCACGCCGAACACGTACGCCGAAGGGCGGGCCTCCTCCGGGAGGACCCGCCCTTCGTTGTTCTTCACGGCCTACGGCATATGGCCTAAGGGGTCATCGGTTTACGGCTCGAACTTGTAGCCGAGACCACGCACCGTCACGAGATACCTGGGCGCACCCGGGTCCGGCTCGATTTTCGCGCGGAGGCGCTTGACGTGGACGTCGAGGGTCTTGGTGTCGCCGACGTAGTCGGCGCCCCAGACCCGGTCGATGAGCTGCATGCGGGTCAGGACTCGGCCCGCGTTGCGCAGCAGCATCTCCAGGAGGTCGAACTCCTTGAGAGGCAGGTCGACCTTGGAGCCGGAGACGGTGACCACATGGCGATCCACGTCCATGCGGACCGGACCGGCTTCGAGGGCGGCCGGGGTGACCTCCTCGGGCTCGCCGCGGCGGCGCAGGACGGCCCGGATACGGGCGACCAGTTCGCGGGACGAGAAGGGCTTGGTGACGTAGTCATCGGCTCCTATTTCCAGGCCGACGACCTTGTCGATCTCGCTGTCCTTGGCGGTGACCATGATCACCGGGACATTGGAGCGACCGCGCAGCTGGCGGCAGACCTCCGTGCCGGGCAGGCCCGGCAGCATCAGGTCGAGGAGGACGAGGTCGGCGCCATTGCGCTCGAACTCGTCGAGTCCGTCGGGCCCGGTGGTCGCGACGGCGACCTCGAAGCCCTCCTTGCGGAGCATGTACGACAGGGCGTCGGAGAAGGACTCCTCGTCCTCGACGACGAGCACTCGGGTCACGGAAGGACCTCCGGGGCGGGAAGCGGTTCATACGGGGATGACTCTGGGTGTGAGTCTGGCTGACCGGCCTCGTCGTCGAGGTCCGGGTGCTGCTGTGCGCGGTCGCGGGCAGCCCCCGCCTCCGGCAGCCGCAGGGTGAACGTGGAGCCCTGTCCCTCAGAACTCCACACCGTGACCTCCCCGCCGTGCGAGGCGGCCACGTGCTTGACGATCGCCAGGCCCAGACCCGTGCCGCCGGTGGCACGGGAGCGGGCCGGGTCGACCCGGTAGAAGCGCTCGAAGATGCGCTCCTTGTCCTTGTCGGTGATACCGATTCCCTGGTCGGTGACGGCCACTTCGATGTGGTCGCCGCCGGGCGCGTTCACCCGGCGGGCGGCTATGCCCACCCGGGTGCGGGCCGGGGAGTAGTTCACGGCGTTCTCCACGAGGTTGCCGAGGGCGGCGGCGAGCTGGCCCCGGTTCCCGTAGACGTGCAGGTCGGCGGTGCCGCCGGCGGCCATGGTGATCTGCTTGGTGCCGGCCGCGTGCCGGCAGCGGTCGATGGCCTCGGCGACCAGCTCGTCGACCCGGACCGGCTCGGCGTCCTCCAGGGGGTCGTCGTTCTGCACCCGGGAGAGGTCGATGAGCTCCTGGACCAGATTGGTCAGCCGGGTCGCCTCGATCTGCATGCGCCCGGCGAAGCGCTCCACGGCCTCCGGGTCGTCGGAGGCGTCCATGACGGCCTCGGACAGGAGGGAGAGCGCGCCGACGGGCGTCTTCAGCTCATGGCTGACATTCGCGACGAAGTCGCGGCGTACCGCCTCTATCCGTCGGGCCTCGGTGAGGTCCTCGACGAGCAGCAGCACCAGCCGCGACCCGAGGGGCGCCACGCGCGCGGAGACGGCGAGTGCCTCTCCGCGCCCGGTGCCCCGTCTGGGCAGGTCCAGCTCGACCTGCCGTATCTCTCCGTCTCTCCTGGTGTCCCGGGCCATCTGCAGCATCGGCTCGACCGAAAGGCGGCCACCGCGCACCAGTCCCAGGGCGTACGCCGCGGAGCTGGCCTTGACGACGGCGTCGGCCTCGTCCAGGACGACGGCCGAGGAGCGGAGCACGGACAGGACGGTGTCCACGCCCGGCGGAAGCACCGGGTCCGTGTGCAGAGAGGTGCGAGTGGGGCGTTTCTGCTCCCGCTCGCTCCAGCGGAACGCCAGCATGGCGATGACACCGGTGCATACCCCGGCGATCGCTGCCGCTGCGGCGACCGCCGCGTTCACGTCCATGCACCCAGGTTAGGCATGCGGTACGACATCCCCACAGCCATCGAGGTGCGACCTCGAACACTCGTCGCCCAGAGTTCACCTAGGAGCTAGGGGTGATTCATTTGAGAGGGCGGAAACGGACGCGTACAAGCCAGATCGTGGGAGCGTGGGTGCGAAGCGCCGGTTTTCGGAAACCTGACGCACGGGCCCCTGCCCCGGCAGCCCCGAAGAATACGTACGAGAGGGAACCCTGATGCGGGACGCGTACCACGAGGAACTTGATTCGATCGGCGACGGTCTGGTGGAGATGGCCCGGCTGGTCGGTTCGGCGATCGGGCGCGCCACGACCGCCATACTCGACTCCGACCTGAAGCTGGCCGAGAGCGTCATCGAGGGCGACAAGAAGGTCGACGAGCTGCAGCACGACCTGGAGGCCCGGGCCATAGCCCTGCTGGCCCGCCAGCAGCCGGTGGCGACCGACCTTCGGATCGTGGTGACGTCGCTGCGGATGTCCGCCGACCTGGAGCGCTCGGGCGACCTGGCCCAGCACGTGGCGAAGCTCGCCCGGCTGCGCTTCCCGGAGCGCGCCATTCCGCACGACCTGCACGCGACCATCCTGGAGATGGGGCAGCTCGCGCAGCGTCTGATGGCGAAGGCGGCCGAGGTCATCATCACCAAGGACGTCGACCTGGCGCTCCAGCTGGAGTCCGACGACGACGAGATGGACCTGCTGCACCGCACGCTCTTCCAGCACCTCCTGGACGACCGCTGGAAGCACGGCATCGAGACGGCCGTCGACGTCACGCTGCTGGGCCGCTACTACGAGCGCTTCGCCGACCACGCGGTGGCCGTCGCCAAGCGCGTCGTCTTCCTGGTCACCGGCGAGCACGCGGACGACCTCCAGCCCGACATCCAGCCGGAGATCCAGCCGGCGACGGCGGTCGAGGAGGCGTAGGCCTCTCGGCGGGCGGGGCGTCCGCGAAGGGGCGCCCCCGTGCGCCGTTGATGCGCCCAGCGGAACGGGCATGCAATGGGCAAAGGCACGAGCCTCCAGGAGGACCCATGGCCGAAGCCCCCAGCACACCCGACCCGACGCAGGAGCGCGAGACGGACCACCCCGCCGAGATCAAGAGCCTCCCGCTCTTCGGCGCATGCGGCTGCGGCTCGGGCTGCGGCTGCGGATGCCAGTCCGGCAATCCGTGCCAGTGCGGCTGAAAACGTACGACGACGAAGGGCCCCGGTGATATCGCCGGGGCCCTTCGTCGTGGGGGCTGTCAGTGCCGGGTGCCAGACTCGGCGTATGGGCGAAGACGTGCGGCCGGACGTCCGGCTGAGGGATGTCGAGGAAGGCGATCTGGAGGTCTTCTTCGCGCAGGAGCACGACGAGGAGGCGGTCCGACGATCGAGGTTCACGCCACGGGGGCGGGAGAGATTCATGACCCACTGGGTCACGAGGATCCTGGGCGACGACACGGTCTTCGTACAGGCGGTGACCGTGGACGGCGAGCCGGCGGGCCACATCGTGTCCTGGTGGGAAGAGGACCGCCGCTTCATCGGCTACTGGCTGGGCCGACAGCACTGGGGCCGAGGTACGGGCACCAAGGCCCTGGCCCTCTTCCTCCAACAGGAGCGAACGCGCCCCCTCCACGCCGACCCGTTCACCGGAAACACGGGCTCGGTACGGCTGTTGGAGAAGCTCGGCTTCCAACGCACCGGAACGGTACGGCACGGCGAGGACGAGCACGTGATGCTCGTACTGACCAGGCCGGTCACCACGACCACCGCGACCACCACCACAACAACTACCGCTTCCGCGCCCGGTACCGCCTCATCAGCTCGGTGATCCTCGCCTGGTCCGCCTGGCCGTTGAGCTCGGTCAGGAGGTCGTCGGGGCACAACTCGTAGAGGTCGCCCCACCATCGGCGTCCTCGGTTGTCCCAGATCCGGTAGCCACCGGGTACGCCGCGGGCGACGTAACGTCTCCTGCTCACAGTCCCCCTCCCCGCTGGATTCGATCATCCCGGGCGACCAGAGTGAAGGGGAAGGGGGGCGAGCAGGCCCTCTGGGGTGCAGCCACCTACACCTTCGATCCGGTAGGTCCCGTCATGGTTCCGGAGGGCGGCCGACGGCATCGTTGAACCCAACGGATCCCAGAGGTTCGCAGTCCCCAGCCGGAAGGAAATGCCATGAAGTCGCTGCTGTCCTCCACGACGAGCACCACGATGGACGACCCGACGGAGACCACCGGCGAGAACGCCCTCGCCCCGCTGCTCACCGCCTGGGACCTGGCCCACCCCACGGTCGCCGACCCCGAATGGCGCCACCTCCTGGACGAGATCGCCCACCCTCGCACGACGCAGGCGTTCTACCGGCTGGCGACGGCGGCGGTCTGAGCACGCGGTCTCCCCTTCGCGCGAAGCTCGTGCTGGACTGCCCCGACACAGTCCGTACACGACGAGTCCGTTCACGACGATGGGGTGACCGCGATGCCTCCCGAGGGCGAGTACGACCCGAGTCCGATGCAGTGGATACGCGAACAGGTCGAGCTGTACGAGAGTTCGGGCGGCACACAGGGCACAACGCTGTGGGACACGGGCCTGCCGGTCGTCATCGTCACGATGCGCGGCGCGAAGAGCGGCAGGATCCGCAAGATCCCGCTGATGCGCGTGGAGCACGAGGGACGGTACGCGGCGGTGGCCTCCAAGGGCGGCTACCCACGCCACCCGGTCTGGTACTTCAACCTCAAGGCCGCCCCACGGGTGCATCTCCAGGACGGCCCCAAAGTCCAGAGCATGACGGCCCGCGAACTCACCGGCGACGAGAAGACCCTGTGGTGGCAACGCGCGGTCACCGCGTATCCGGCGTACGCCGAGTACCAGGAGAAGACCGACCGCGTGATCCCGGTCTTCGTACTCGAACCCGACCACCACTAACAGGTCAGCCCCAGCACAAAGCCCCCTCCCCGCGAGGAAATCGCAGGTCGGGGGCTTATCGGTGTCGCGCTACTTCTTCTTGCCCTGGTTCTTAACAGCCTCAATAGCCGCCGCAGCCGCATCCGGGTCAAGGTACTTGCCACCCGCCGTGACCGGCCTGAAGTCCGCGTCCAGTTCGTAGGCCAGCGGGATGCCCGTCGGGATGTTCAGGCCCGCGATGTCCGCGTCCGAGATGCCGTCCAGGTGCTTGACCAGGGCTCGGAGTGAGTTGCCGTGGGCGGCGACCAGGACCGTGCGGCCCGCGAGGAGGTCGGGGACGATGCCGTCGTACCAGTACGGGAGCATGCGGACGACGACGTCCTTCAGGCACTCCGTGCGGGGGCGCAGCTCCGGGGGGATGGAGGCGTAGCGCGGGTCGGCGGACTGGGAGAACTCCGAGTCGTCCGACAGGGGCGGCGGGGGCGTGTCGTACGAGCGGCGCCACAGCATGAACTGCTCCTCGCCGAACTCCGCGAGGGTCTGCGCCTTGTCCTTGCCCTGGAGGGCGCCATAGTGACGCTCGTTCAGGCGCCAGCTGCGGTGGACGGGGATCCAGTGGCGGTCCGCGGCCTCCAGCGAGAGCTGGGCCGTGCGGATCGCGCGCTTCTGGAGGGACGTGTGGACCACGTCGGGGAGGAGGTCGGCGTCCTTCAGGAGTTCGCCACCGCGGACCGCCTCCTTCTCGCCCTTCTCGTTCAGGTTCACGTCCACCCAGCCGGTGAACAGGTTCTTCGCGTTCCACTCGCTCTCGCCGTGGCGGAGGAGGATCAGCTTGTACGGTGCGTCGGCCATGGGTCAGAGCGTAATCGACGGGTTCGGGGCGCAGGAGGCCCGTCCGGCAGGTGGAGCGGCCGGTGCGGCGGTCCGGGGACAGTTGACGGGAATCGTTAATCGAGTGGTCATCCCGCACCCCGTCTTCGTAAGTTGTGCCCGCGGGTTTAGCCGCTTACCGCTTGCCGCCTGCCGCTTATCGCTTGCCGCTTACGTCCGTGGGGGACCCCTATGCCACTCGCCAGCCTGAGACGCGCCGCCCGTGAGTCCGTCTCCGGGCTGCCCCGCGAGTTCTGGTGGCTGTGGACCAGCACCCTGGTCAACCGGCTCGGCGCCTTCGTCGCCACCTTCATGGCGCTGTATCTGACGCTGGACCGGGGGTACTCCGCCACCTACGCCGGTCTCGTCGCCGCCCTCCACGGGCTCGGCGGGGTCGCCTCGTCGCTCGGGGCCGGCGTGATGACGGACCGGCTCGGGCGGCGGCCCACCCTGCTGATCGCCCAGGCGTCCACCGCCGCGTCCGTCGCGCTCCTCGGCTTCATGCACGACCCCGTCGCCATCGCCGCGGTCGCCTTCCTCGTCGGCATGACCTCCAACGCCTCCCGGCCCGCCGTGCAGGCGATGATGGCCGACATCGTCCGGCCGGAGGACCGGGTGCGGGCCTTCTCGCTCAACTACTGGGCCATCAACCTCGGGTTCGCCGTCTCCTCCATGGGCGCCGGGTTCATCGCCGAGTTCAGCTACCTCGCCGGGTTCCTCATCGAGGCCGGCATGACCGCGCTCTGCGCCGTGGTCGTGTTCCTGAAACTGCCCGAGTCCCGGCCGCAGCGCACCTCCGCCGAAGCCGGCGCCAAGGACGACGTCCGGCTCGGTACCGTCCTGCGCGACGGGCGCTTCATGGGCGTGGTCGGGCTGTCCTTCCTCGTCTCCGTGATCTTCCAGCAGGGCTCGGTCGGGCTGCCGGTCGCGATGGGCGAGGCCGGGTTCACGCCCGCCGACTACGGCATGGCCATCGCCGTCAACGGCGTACTGATCGTCGCTCTGCAGATCCCGGTCACCCGGTTCATCGAGCACCGCGATCCGCGGCGGCTGCTCGTCGTGTCGTCCGTCCTCGCCGGATACGGCTTCGGGCTCACCGCCTTCGCCGGGTCCGTCGGCCTCTTCGCGGTCACCGTCTGCGTGTGGACACTCGCCGAGATCGTCAACGCGCCCACCCAGACCGGCCTGGTCGTCCGCCTCTCCCCCGTCCACGGGCGCGGCCGCTACCAGGGCATGTACACCCTCTCCTGGGCGGTGGCCGCGCTCGTGGCGCCCCTGATGTCCGGATTCATCATCGACCGGTTCGGGGCGGAGTGGTTGTGGGGGGTGTGCGCGGTGATCGGGACGGTGGCCGCGGTCGGCTACCACGTCCTGATGCACAACCTGCCGGCCGAGAAGCCGACGCCGGTCACCACACCCACGGCGACAGAGGCCGAGGTCAGCGCCGCGTAGCTCACGGATGCATCCGCGCGCCCTTGATCACCTTGTCCACCGCGTTCTTCGGCCCGTACACCGCCAGTCCTACGAGATCCAGCTCCCCCGTCGGCACCGCCCGCACCGCCGCCCGATTGGCGCCGTCGTGGCCGGTGCCGAACAGGTCGGAGGTGAAGACGGCACGGGGCAGGACGCGCGAGAGCGCCTTCGCGTGGGCCGACGTCAGCGTCTCCTTCGTCCCCTCGAAGACCAGCACCGGCTGCCGGAACATCGGCAGATAGGGCACCCCGTCGGCGTCCTCGTACGGCTCCCCGATCACCTCCGGGACCTGCGTGCCCAGGCCGCTGACCAGGAACGCGGTGACGTTCAGGCGTTGCCAGGGCTCCAGGTCCTCGCGCAGGATCACGGCGATCTTGGTGTCGAAGCGGACGGGGGCTTCCGCGGGTGCGGTGGTGTCGAGCGCATGCGTGTCGGTCGCGTTCATACGACGAGACTGCCGAGCCTCGTACGACGTCGTCTTGTACGTTCTTTGCATGGCCGCCGAGCAGGAAGTCACCGCCTGGCGCCCGCAGGTTCCGGGCGTGGTGGAGGTGTTCCATGCCCACTTCACCGAGTACGCGTATCCGATGCACGTGCACGAGGCGTGGACGCTGCTCATCGTGGACGACGGGGCCGTGCGTTACGACCTCGACCGGCACGAGCACGGGACGCCGGACGACACGGTGTCGCTGCTGCCGCCGCACGTTCCGCACAACGGGGCCGCCGCCACCCCGGACGGATTCCGCAAGCGGGTGGTGTATCTCGACGGGTCGCAGCTGCCCCACGACCTGATCGGTGCCGCCGTCGACGGCCCCGATCTGCGCGATCCGCTGCTGCGGCTGCGCGTCGGTCAGTTGCACACCGCGCTCACCCGGGCCGGGGACGAGCTGGAGGCGGAGAGCAGGCTGACGTTCATCGGCGAGCGACTGCGTGAACGGCTGCGGCCGAGCACGGACTCCGCTCCGCGCCCGGACCCCGTGCTCGCCCGCCGCCTGCGCGAACTCCTCGACGCGCACGTCGTCGACGGCCTCACCCTCGACCGGGCCGGCGCCCTCCTGCACGCCCATCCGGCCCATCTGGTACGGGCGTTCAGCACCGCCTACGGCATCGCCCCGCACCAGTACCTGATGTCCCGCCGGGTGGACCGCGCCCGCCGCCTGCTGCTCGACGGCTGCCCCGCGAGCGAGGTCGCCCCCGCGACGGGCTTCTTCGACCAGCCCCATCTCACGCGCCACTTCAGGAAGTTGGTGGGCGTGACACCCGGCCAGTACGCGAAGGGACGGGCCACGGCTGGACGGGCCGCAACTGGACGGGCCCCAACTGGACGGACTACAGCTCCCGTTGGGCCTCGTACAGGTTCCGTGGCCTGACCACGTCCGTCGTGCCGTAGAGCTCCAGGCGCGCGTGCAGGTCGCCGGTGAAGTCGGGGACGTCGATCTGGTCGAACTCGGTGACTTCGTTGAGGCCGATGGTCGCGCTGTACGGGGCCAGGCCGTCGATCTTCATCAGGCCCGCGCGGGCGTTGGTGACGCGGACGTTCCAGTGGGTGAAGCGGGCGCCGAAGAGCGGCCCTGCGATGGCGTCGCCGCCGTGGCGGCCGTTGTTCTCGACGGTGATGTCGGTGCGGACGTTGGCGAAGGGCAGGCCGCGGTGGCTGTCGAAGGTGCCCATGCGCATGTCGCCGCGGGACCAGACGTTGTAGGAGGAGAGGCCCTCCACGTTGATGCCGTGGAGCTGGGTGTTCGAGGGGGCCGGGACCGTGCGCTGCTCGATGGTGAAGTCCTCGATCAGGTTGTCGTGCGCGCCCTCGCGGCAGAAGTACGGATGGTGCGAGCCGCGGCCCGCCACCGTCGTACCGCGCAGGGTGCAGGCCGACGCGGCCACCAGCCCGAAGCCGTTGTCGACGTGACGGACCGTCACATCGTCCACCCAGCAGTCGTAGGCGCATTGGAGTACGACGCCGTTGTAGCCCTTGTCGAGGAGGTGCGGGGACTGAGGGGTCTCCACCGCTTCCAGGGTCAGGCCCTCCACGCCTGAACCGGTCAACTCCTTCACGTGGGTCACCAGTTGGGGAGTCCACTCCGGGCGTACGTCCAGCGGGAGCGGGCGTTCCAGGGTGACCCGGCGGCCGTGTACGCGGGTGATGCGGACCGGCCACTCGTAGGGGACGTACGAGGTCAGCTTGGTCTTGTCGTCCCAGAAGTACGCCTCGGGGCCCGGACCGCCGCCCGACATGTGCTCCAGGAGCGTGTGGTCGGCGTCGTCGGCCAGGCGGAGCAGGACCAGGGCGCCTGGGCGCAGGTGGGAGGGGTCGGCGACCTTCACCGTCGAGGCGCCCTGGCGGGCCGGTTCGACCGTGGTGAGGGGCGTCCACTCGTCGCGCTTGTTGCCCGTCCAGCCCTCGAAGGGCCAGGCCTTGGCCTTGATCGCGGTGACCAGGGAGTTCCAACGGGCTTCCGGGGCAAGCCAGATGAGGCCGCCGGCCCAGGACCAGGACGACTTGTCGCCGCCGTAGCGGGAGCCGTACACGCCGATCAGTTCGGTGAGGTTCTTGGTCGCGTACAGCTTCGTACGGCCGCTGCCCGCGCCGCGCAGGACCACGTTCGAGTGGCCGATGCGGATCAGGTCGTCGATGCGGAAGGTGCCGGGCGGGATGGTGACCGTGCCACCGCCGGCCCGACCGGCAGCGGCGATGGCACGGTTGATCGCGGGGGCGCAGTCGGTGACGCCGTCCGCCACGGCGCCGTACTTCGTCACGTCGGCGACGACCCTGTGGCGCGGGAGACGGCGCGCACCGGCGTAGGCACCGGCCCGGCCGATGTACGGGATCTGGGGGTGGGTGAACGGGGTGCGGGTGAACTCACCCCAGATGTGCGGGACTTCACCCCTGGCCCCCGGGGTGGCTCGCGCTGTCCCCACTCCGGTCGTCGCCGCCAGCGCGACGGCCGTGGCTCCGCCGAGCAGGGTCCGTCTCGTGAGGTGTGCGGTGCTCTTGTCCGAGGTGCTCATGCCCCACCCGTCCTTCCATGCGGCTCTTCATGGATGTGAACGCTGTTCAGATGTGCGATGGCGGTGAGCATGGCATTGCCGACCCCTGGCAGGGAAGGGGTTGAGTGGCGTCAGTCCGGCGGAATTTCGTTCATGTCCATGAACTCATCAAGAATGCGCTTTCGCGGGGTCCACGGAAGGCCTCCGTCCGGTGACCGCCGCCGGTTAGCGTCCCGTCCATGGATGACACAGAGCGCACACAGGACGCACAAGAGCCTCAGGCCGCCCGCGCCTTATCCGCCACCAGCCGCCGTTCCCTGCCGCTCAGACGCTTCTCGACCGCCGTCGCCGGCGCGACCGCCCTGGTCGCCCTCAGCGTCGGCGTCGCTCTCGCGGCGACCTCGGACGACGATCCCGGACCCCAGCCGACCGTCTCGGCCTCGGGCCCGGACACAGGCAGCATCGACGGCGGCACGACCGGCGGAGACGAGTCCGATCCGAGCCCGTCACCCACAGATGTGACCGACCCGCCGGTCCCCGGCGGCGATCCCACGCCCACCGCCGAGCCCTCCTCACCGACCGACCTGGACGAGCTGAACCGGCGGATCACCGAACTCGACCACAAGGTCGACCAGTTGCCCACCAAGAAGGAACTGGCCGACGCTCTACGGGCCTTCGCGGACGAGCTCGACAGGAGCGGCGCCGAGTAGTCCGCGCAGTCCGCCCAAGTCCGGTCCGCCCGGGGTCAGTCGGCCGAGCGGCGCGTCAAGTGCTCGAACGCGTCCAGGTTCCGTGTCGACTCGCCCCGGGACACCCGCCACGCGTACTCCTTGCGGATGGCTGAGGCGAAGCCCAGTTCCAGCAGGGTGTTGAAGGCACCGTCGGCCGCTTCCAGGACCTGGCCGAGCAGCCGGTCGAGTTCGTCCGGGGTGACGGTGGCGAGGGGGAGGCGGCCGGTGACGTAGACGTCGCCGAGCTGGTCGACGGCGTAACTCACGCCGTACAGTTTGAGGTTGCGCTCCAGGAGCCAGCGGTGGACGCCGGACTCGTTCTCGTCGGGGTGGCGGATGACGAAGGCGTTCAGGGAGAGCGAGTGGCGGCCGACGAGGAGCGAGAGGGTCGTCGACAGCTTGCGCGTGCCCGGGAGCTTGACGACGTAGGAGCCGGGCTCGGGGCTCTCCCACTCCAGTTCGTCGTCCTTCAGGACGGCCTCGATGACGGCTGCCGCTTTCTCCGCCGCGGCCTGTCCCGGCGCTGACCTGTGCGCATCACCCATGGTGGGAGCGTACGTTACGGCGGTGCGCCTGCATCGCGGCCGTGTAGACGTCCGCCGTGGCGGCGGCCGCGGTGTCCCAGCCGAAGGACTTGGCGTGCCTGGCCGCCGCCGCGCCCATCCGGTCCGCCAGCTCCGGGTCGTCGGCGAAATCGGCCAGCACGCGCGCGTAGGCGGCGGGATCGTGGCCCTGCACCAGGAAGCCGGTGTGCCCGTCGCGTACGGCGACCGGGAGGCCGCCGACCGCGGCCGCGAGCACCGGCGTACCGGCCGCCTGCGCCTCTATGGCGACCAGGCCGAAGGACTCGCTGTACGACGGCATGACCAGCACCGACGCGGCCCGGAACCAGTCCGCGAGCTGGTCCTGGCCGACGGGCGGGCAGAACCGTACGACATCCGCGATGCCGAGCCGGGACGCCAGTTTCTGCAGGCCCTCCGGCTTGGCGAGGCCGCTGCCGCTGGGGCCGCCGACGACGGGGACCAGCAGGTGGGAGCGGAGTTCGGGGCGCTCGTCCAGGAGGACGGCGACCGCGCGCAGCAGGACGTCCGGGGCCTTCAGGGGCTGGATGCGGCCCGCGAAGAGCGGGATCAGGGCGTCCTGCGGGAGGCCCAGGCGGGCGCGAGCGGCGGCTCGGGCGGTGGCGGCCGTGGCAGTGGTGGAGGGGTTCCCTGAGGGGCCGAGGTCGACCGCCCCCGGGAACAGCGCGTCCAGCGCGTCCGGGTCCTTCGGGAACGGGCTGAAGCGGTCCAGGTTGACGCCCGGGTGGACGACCGCGACCTTGCCGGGGTCGGCGCAGTAGTGCTGGACGAGTTCGTCGGCCTCGCCCGAGGTGTTGGCGATCAGCCGGTCCGCGGCGGCCACGATCTGGGTCTCGCCGATGACGCGGGCGGCGGGCTCGGGGGTGTCGCCGGCGGCCAGGTTGGCGTTCTTGACCTTGGCCATGGTGTGCATGGCGTGCACCAGGGGCACGCCCCAGCGCTGGGCGGCGAGCCAGCCGACGTGGCCGGAGAGCCAGTAGTGCGAGTGGACGAGGTCGTAGTAGCCGGGGCGGTGGCCGGCCCACGCCTGCATCACGCCGTGCGTGAACGCGCAGAGCTGGGCGGGGAGTTCCTCCTTGGCGAGGCCCTCGTAGGGGCCCGCGTCCACGTGCCGGACGAGGACACCGGGGGCCAGTTCCACCGTGGGCGGGAGGGCCGCCGTGGTCGCGCGCGTGAAGATCTCGACCTCGATGTTGATCGCGGCGAGGCGCTGCGCGAGCTCCACGATGTAGACGTTCATGCCGCCCGCGTCACCGGTGCCCGGCTGGTGCAGCGGTGAGGTGTGCACGGAGAGCATGGCGACGCGGCGCGGGCGGCGGTGCAGCCTCAGTCGCGAGGGCGTCGCCGACGAGCGCCGCCCGAGCCTGCTCACGTACTGGCTCACGTGGCGTTCCTCCTCGCTGCGGGCATGCCGGACGGAGGACGTGGAGCGCCCTCCAAGGGAGGCAACAGCGGAGGGAGGCATTCCCATTCCAGGGGGAGTGGTTTTTGCTGAGACATTACCGACGGTCGCTCAACCGTTCGATGCGCGCATGCGTCCTCGTACCGGCGGCCACACACCCTCGCCGCATCCCCTCGCCACATACCCTCGTACGTATGACAGCCCGCGCAGCCCACCGCCCCGTGGGCACCGTCACGCGCGGGACCACGAACCCGAACCGGCTGCGCCGCATGGACCGCTGGATCGCGGCCACGCACGGCGCCGAACTGCGCCGCGCCGCCGACCCCGTGGCCGTCGACCTCGGGTACGGAGCGGCGCCCTGGACGGCCGTCGAACTGCTCGCCCGGCTGCGGACCGTGGCGCCACGCGCGCGTGTCGTAGGGGTGGAGATCGAGCCGGCCCGGGTCGCGGCGGCGAAGCCGTACGAGCGCGACGGCCTGGTCTTCCGGCACGGCGGCTTCGAGATCCCCCTCCCCCAGCGACCGCTGCTGATCCGCGCCGCCAACGTGCTGCGCCAGTACGACGAGTCGGAGGTCGGCGCGGTGTGGGAGCGACTGTGCGCGCGGCTCGCGGACGGCGGGCTGCTCGTCGAGGGGACCTGCGACGAGATCGGGCGCCGGCACGTCTGGGTCGCGCTCGGTCCGGAGGGGCCGCGGACGGTCACCTTCGCCACCCGGCTCGGCTCGCTGGAGCGCCCGTCGGACCTCGCCGAGCGACTGCCCAAAGCGCTCATCCACCGCAATGTGCCCGGCGAACCGGTGCACGCCTTCCTGCGCGACTTCGACCGCGCCTGGGCCGCCGCCGCGCCCTACGCCTCCTACGGCGCCCGCCAGCGCTGGATCCGCTCGGTGCGGGACCTGAGCGCCGACTGGCCGGTGACGGACGGGCCGGGCCGGTGGCGGCAGGGCGAAGTGACGGTGGCGTGGGGGGCGTTGGCGCCGAGGCGCCGACCTGAGCGGCTGACCTGAGGGTTCCGCCCGGACCGGCGTTTCCGATGGAACGATCTCGGTGAGTCGTTCGTCACAAAGAACGGGAGATCGAATACGGGGCCGTGAGGGGGGAAATCCGACTTCCGTACACCTCTGTCGATTTGCGCGTCACCGTGGCACGATCCCCGGGCGGCCGTAAGTTACTGACGGGACATCAGATCTGGGGGCAGAGGTATGGCACCGGGCAAGCGCAGCGCGTACATCGCCGTGACCGTGGTCTGTGCGGTCACCGTGCTGGCCGGCGCAGGCACCGCGTTCGCGAGCCCCACACCGACCCCATCGGCCTCCGCGGGGACCTCCGCATCGACCTCCGCGAGTTCCCCCAAGGCCCCGACTCCCCTGCCGAACAAGGACCTTGAGGCCGTACGCCAGAAGCTCGACACCCTCTACCACGACGCCGCCGTCGCCACCGACTCCTACAACGCGGCCGAGGAGAAGGCCCAGCAGCAGTCTGCCGCGATCGTCGATCTGGCGAACAAGATCGTCCAGGGGCAGAAGAAACTGGACGAGTTGAAGGAGCGCGCGGGCGCCGCGGCCGCCGCCCAGTACCGCAACGGCGGGCTGCCCGACGAGGCCCATCTGCTGCTCAGCGACAACCCGCAGCAGTTCCTCGACGGAGCCGGCCGGGTGCTGCAGGGCCAGCGCGCCACCAAGGGCCTGATCGCCGAAATGACCCAGACCCAGCAGGACTTGGAGCAGTACGCCGCAGACGCCTCCACCCAGTGGAAGCGGCTGGAGGCCAACCGCAAGACGAAGGACGCGGCCCGCAAGAAGATCAAGGCGCGGATCGCGGCGGCCGAGAAGCTCGAATCGAAGCTGGCCAAGGAGGAGAAGGAGCGCCTCGCCGAGCTGGAGGAGGAGGCCGCGTACCAGGCACAGACCACCTGGCTCGGCTCCGGCATCCTCGACGAGATCAACGGCAAGGCGTCCGCGCAGGGCAAGAAGGCGGTCGCGTTCGCCACGGCCCAGATGGGCAAGCCGTACGAATGGGGCGCCGAGGGCCCGAAGACGTACGACTGCTCGGGGCTGACGTCCCAGGCGTGGCTGAGCGCCGGGGATCCCATCCCGCGTACGTCGCAGGAGCAGTGGAAGCAGCTCAAGCACATCGACGTGAAGGACATGCGGCCCGGCGACCTGATCATCTACTTCGACGACGCCAGCCATGTCGGGATGTACATAGGGGACGGCGCCATCGTGCACGCGCCGCGGCCGGGCCGGACGGTGACGATCGCGGGCGCGGGGTCGATGCCGATACTCGGGGTGGTCCGGCCGGACGCATGAGCCTGTGGGCCCGTAGGCCCGTGGCGGGCACGAGGGGCCGGAGGCGTCAGGAGACCGGCGTCACGTGACCCACGGCACCCCCGGCCGCTCCCAAACCCCCCACCGACGTGATGTTCGTCATCCCCCCAGGTGGGGCACCCTGTCCAACTGCGGTACAGAACGCGGCATATGACAGCGGCGGGTGTGCGGGCGACGTGGCTCACACCATTCCGTTCGCCCGCCGAATACCGCTATGGTCCCCGTCGGTGGATCGAGGACCCTCGCCCCACCGCGCCCTCGGGGGGAGGGAAGGAACCCAAGACGATGCCCGTACCCATACCGCGGCAGAGAGCGATCCCGGCCGCGGAGAGTGGTCAGGCGCAGGCCGTGCACGGAGGCGGCCCTTCCAAGGAAGAGACCCCGCGCAAGGAAGCCCGCACGGAAGCCCGCAAGGAAGCCACGGTCGACAACAACGCCGCCACCCATCTGACGCTGCTGCTGATCGAGGACGACCCCGGCGGCGCCACGGTCGTGCCCGAACTGCAGGACGCGACCGGCCGGCCGTTCCGGGTCCGCAGCGCCCGCAACCTCACCGAGGCCGAGCGGCTGCTGACCGACGACGTCCACTGCATCCTGCTGGACCTCGCCCTGTCCGAACCCGGCCAGGGCGCGGACGCCGACGAGCTCGCCGTACTGCGTCATGTCCTGGAGCTCGCGCCCCGGCACGCCGTCCTCGCGCTCACCGCGTCCGGTGACGCCGAGCGCGGCGCCGAAGCGGTGCGCGTGGGCGCGCAGGACTATCTCTTCCGGGACGAGCTGGACGCCCGGCTGCTGAGCCGCGCGATCCGGTACGCCGTGGAGCGGAAACGTTCCGACACGGCCGAGCGCCGGCTCGCCGAGGGCCGTCTGCGCGCCCAGGAGAACCGCCGCCTGGAACGCGGGCTGCTCCCGACGCCCCTCCTGGAGGGCTCGTCCCTGCGCTTCGCCGCCCGCTACCGCCCCGGCCGCTCGCGCGCGCTGCTCGGCGGTGACTTCTACGACGTCGTACGCACCCCCGACGGGACCGTGCACGCGATGATCGGTGACGTCTGCGGGCACGGCCCGGACGAGGCCGCGCTCGGCGTGGAACTGCGGATCGCCTGGCGCGCGCTGACCCTGGCGGGCCTGTGCGGCGACCAGCTCCTCGGCACCCTGCAACAGGTCCTGGAGCACGAGCGCTCCGACGACGAGATCTTCGCGACGCTCTGCACGGTCGACATCGCGCCCGACGGCAAGCGCGCGGGCCTGTGCCTGGCCGGCCATCCGTCCCCGCTGATCGCCCGCCCCGGCCGCCCCGCGGAACTGCTCCCCTACGACAACAACGGCCCCGCCCTCGGCCTCCTGCCCGGCGCCCGCTGGCCCCGGATGCAGGTCGAACTCGGCCGCGAGTGGAGCCTGATGCTCTACACCGACGGCCTGATAGAAGGCCGCATCGGCGCCGGCCGCGAACGGCTCGGCCAGGACGGCATGGTGGCGATGGTGCGCCGGCAACTCGCGGAGGGACTGCGCGGCGAGGCGCTGCTGCGGTCGTCGGTCAACGAGGTGCGGGAGCTGAACGGCGGCGAGCTGACGGACGACGTGGCGGTGCTGCTGCTGGACCGGGTGCCGTAGGCGTAAGTGGCGGGAGGCAGGGCCCTTGGGCTCCGCCCCCGCCCACCAGACCCTTACCGTCCGCCGTTGTACGGCCCGTACGGACCGTCGCTGCTCGAACCGCGCCGGCTGCGACCGCCGCCGGACAGGCCGCGCAGCGCGGGGCGTACGTCGACCATGTACACGATGGTCGCGACCAGCCCGATGATGGGCAGGAACGACAGGATGTTGAAGATCAGGTTCACCACGAAGGCGAGCCCGAGCACGATCAGCCAGAAGACCTTGGTCTTCTTGTCGGCCGCGCGGTAGGCGTCCTCGCGGCGCGTGGCGGCATCGATCAACGCGAAGCCGCTGAACAGGATCAGGGCCACACTCAGCAGCCACATGAACCCTGCGAACCCCTGCATCAGCACTACGTCCACCACCAGACTCGGCTTGTCCCTACGCCGCTCACCGTACCCGTTCCCACCGGCCCTCTACCCGAAGAACGGGCCGGGCTCTCATGGAGTGCCCGGCCCGTCCTGGTTGCCCGTGGTTACTTGGCGGGCGGAGTCGTCTTCTTGGCCGTCGTCTTGCGGGCCGGAGCCTTCTTCGCGGCGGTCTTCTTGGCGGCGGCCGGCGCAGGGGCGGCCTGGGCGGCCACGGGCTTGGCGGCGGGCTTGGCGGGCTCCGCCTGCGCGGCCTTCTCCTCCTTGACCGGGACCGGCGTCGGGTCGGGCTCGACGGCGATCGCCAGTTCCTCGATCTCGTCGGCGGCCTCGCCGCGCCAGGTCTTCACAGCCTGCTCGCCGTGCTCGGCGACCTTCTCGTAGGCCTCACGGGCCTTGACGGCGTACTCGGCGGCGACGCCGACACCGCGCAGCGCGAAGTCCTGGGCGCTCTCGCCGAACTTCTTCAGGTCGGCGTCGAGGGTGGCGCCGAGCTTCTTGAAGTCGCCGTCGAGGGAGGTGATGAACTCGTTGACCTTGGACTGCAGGGTCTCCTGCGCCTCCTTGGCCTTGGCGGAGGCCTCCTTGGCACGCGCGGAGGCCTTCTCCTGCACGGCCTTCGGGTCCGCGGTGCCACGAACGGCCTCGAACCGGGCCGGGGCCTCGGTACGCAGCTGCTCCACCAGCCCGGGCACCTTCTTGGCCTGCTGAAGGGCCAGGTCGGCGGTACCGGCGGCGAAGTACAGCGGCGTCGGGTCGCTGAGGGTCTTACGGAGATCGTCGGTGATGGCCATGGTGATGGTCCTCCCGGGTCGCTTTCAGCTGAGGGTTTTGGGTTCCGCGAACGTGCCGGCCGACAACTGGATCAACTGGCCGGCTGCTGCGGGTCGGCATCGCTGCCGTCGTCCTGCGCACGGGTGCGGGTCGTACGGGCCTTACGGGTCTTGCGGGTACGTCGCTCAGGGGCGTCGTCTTCGACGGGGTCAGCGGTGTCGACGGCATCGACGGCGTCGGCCACCTGCATGACGTCCTGCCCGACGTCTTGCCCGACGTCGACGGTGTGACCCGCCTCGTCGGCTTCCTCCTCCGCCCCGATCCCGAACCCGTTCTCCTTGCGGAAGGACTCGTAGATCTGGAGCAGGACCTGCTTCTGCCGCTCGTTCAGCGTGGGATCGGCGGTGATGACGGCACGCGTCTCCACCTCGTCCCGGTCCCGCTCGGCGTCGAGGATGCCGGCCCGGACGTACAGCGTCTCGGCGGAGATCCGCAGCGCCTTGGCGACCTGCTGCAACACCTCCGCGCTCGGCTTGCGCAGCCCGCGCTCGATCTGACTCAGATACGGATTGGACACCCCGGCGGCCTCGGCGAGCTGCCTGAGCGACAGCTGCGCGGTGCGCCGCTGGTCCCGCAGGTACTCACCAAGATTGCCGACGTTGAGCGATGCCATGGCCCCACTGTGCATCACTCGCGCTAACTATTGCAAGCAGACGCTTGCAAAAGTGCGCCATGCCACTTGAATGGCCGTACGGGCCGCTTCACCCGCACCGCGGCCCCGGCCGACCCGCGCGCTAGCGTCGCCCCCATGATCGTATGGCTCAACGGCACCCACGGCGCCGGCAAGACGACGACCAGTGCGCTGGTGCAGCAACTGCTTCCGGATTCGCGGGTGTTCGATGCCGAGAAGGTCGGTGAGACGCTCATGGACATCTCGCCGGGGCTGCCCGAGACGGACAACTTCCAGCACTGGCCGCCGTGGCGGCCACTCGTGGTCGAGACGGCTCGCCGGGTGCTCGACTACACCGGCGGCACGTTGGTGATGCCGATGACCGTGCTGGTCGAGGAGTACTGGCGGGAGATCAGTGCCGGCCTGGCTCAACACGCCATTCCGGTACGGCACTTCGTCCTCCATGCCGACCAGGACACTCTGCGCGCACGCATCGCGGGCGACACCGTCATCGGCCCCAACTCCTCGTTCCGGCTGCGCTATCTGGAGCCCTACGCCGAGGCGGCCCGTACGTGGTTGCACGACGAGGCCGAGGTCGTCGACACCACGCGTCTGACCCCCGCCGAGGCCGCCTCACAGATCGCGGAGGCCGTCGCGAGTTGAGGTCCTCCGGTGTGGGGAACCATGGGGCATGCGACCGGATGACTGGTACCTCACCGAAGACGTCGACGAATTCCTGACCCGCACCGGGGACTTCCTGCGCACACGGCCCGGCCTGCACGTCATGCAGCTGACCTGGGCGGAGAGGGTACGGAAGCGGGGGGTGGAGGCGTTCGCCGGCGTCCCCCTCTTCGGCGTACTGGAGCAGGCGGGTGAGGTCCGGGCGACCTTCTATCGCCTCCCGCCCGGTTCCCTCGGCCCCTCCCCGCTCACGCCCGAGCAGGCCGACTCCCTCGCCGCCCGGCTGGCCGCCCTCGGGCACCCCCTTCGTTCCGTGAGCGCGGGGCACGACACGGCGACCGTCTTCGCCGAGGCCTGGCAGCGGCACACCGGGGCGACGCCGGCCATCCGTGACATACGGCTGCGCCTGTACGGGCTCGGCACGCTCACCCCGCCGGAACCGCACCCGGCCGGCCGGAGTCGCGTCCTGGGCGAGCAGGATCTCGACGAAGTCATGTTCTGGTGCGGCGAGTTCGCCAAGGCCGTCGGCGAGGACGTCGTCATCAACGCCGACACCTGGGCCGACACCCGCTACGCCGACAAGCGCTACACGCTCTGGGAGACCCCGGACGGCACCCCCGTCTCCGTCGCCGGCATGAACCCGATGATCGGCGGCCAGATCCAGGTGGACGTCGTGTACACACCGGCCCATCTGCGCGGCCACGGCTACGCGGCCGCCGCGTCGGCGGAGGTGAGCCGCGCCGCCCTGGCCGCGGGCGCGAAGGACGTCGTCCTGTTCGCGGACCTCGCCAACCCCACCAGCAATGCCCTGTACCAGCGTCTCGGTTATCGCACGCTCACGGACTGGGCGGCGTACGACTTCGCGCCTGCCGGGCCGGAACCCGAGGGGCTGGTAGGGAAGGAAGACCTTCACTAACATGCCGATAAACGTTGACGGGCACGACATTGGCGGTCGGGGAAATGACCGATGGGCGAGTCAGTGACACCGATGGGGAACTCAGCGACGAGGAGATCCGCGAGAAGCTCGCGGAACTGAGTCAGCTCGCCAAGGCCTACGCCGCCACCGTGGGGCGAATCCTGCTGACGGGTGGCGTGGCCGCCCTGCTGGTTATTTGCGCACGCTTGTTCGGTAAGAACTCTGTCGCCGCGATGGGGCTTGAAGCGCCCCTTCGGCATGCCTGGATATTGTTCGTCGCGATAACCGTCGCCCATGTGTTCTGGGCCAAATTCCTGGCTGACACGCTGTCGGCCATGGAGATGCTGGACGGCAGCCAGGCGACAGGCAAGGCCCTTCTGCGGACGGTCAGAACCGAGTCCGGCCTCATGCTCCGCGGACTCGTTCCGAGGGTGGACCGCATCGGCGACAGCCACGTCTATGCCATGAGCCGGAAAGATCCGTCCACCTGGCTTTCCTTCGGTCTTGCGCTGTCCGCCTACATCGCCATTCTGCCGTGGCGCATAACACACGGGAGTCTGGAACTGGACGGGTCGGTGGCGCGGCTCATTGTCCTGGTAATCGTAGGTCTCGTCGCGCTGTACGTGAATTGGCTCATCGGCGGAACCTGGATCTTGATGCTTTCGGAACTCGCGAATCCGGAGGGAAGCCGTGAAATCTATGTGTTTGCAGGGTCCTGGGTGCGCTGGTGGGGCGATTTCTTCTTCGTCACGGTCTTCGGCGTGATCTTCATTCTCGTAGCGTCCCCCTTCGTGATACTGGTGGTCTTTTGAGCAGAGGACCTCGCGGGCCTGCTCCGCGGCACGGTCAGGCTGGACGAGGCCGCGAGCGAGGAGACGTCCAGCGGATCGGGCCGGGCCCGCCGGACGCGGTCGCCGAGAACCTCGTAGCGACCGTGGACCACCCGCTCCGCCTCGATCAGTCCCAACTCCAGTGGCCGCAACGCCTCCCACACGGCCTTGACCGCGAGCAGCCGCCGGTCGCACAGGACGTTCGCGTCGACATCCTGGCGAGTCTGCTGCCGGACCGGACGGAATGCCACTGCTCACTGCCGGGCCCGGCGCGCCCCGATCCACTCCTCCAGGACGCCGAAGTCCGCGTCGGTCAGCCCGAGTCGGTGGTCGACGCGGTGCAGGAGGGCGCGTTCGGGATGGTGGCCGGCGACCCAGACGCGGTCCACGTCGGTGATCTCGTCGTCGACCCAGACGAAGGGCCGCCCGGCCGCCCAGTCCACCAGGGGCCGGGTCTTCCAGTGCAGCGGCGCCGGGAATTCGTCCTCGTCCGGCCAGTCCACCGAGGGCAGTTGGGGCAGTCCGAGCCACGGCGCGAGACAGACGTTCACGTCCTCCATCCAGGTCGTGGCCCACACCAACTCGCAGTCCAGCGCGGCCAGTCGGGCCCCGAGCGCCGGATCCACACGGCTGAGCAAGGGATGCCCGTCGGCCACCCCGGGCACCTCGAAACGCGGCGCGTACGCCGGATAGGCCCCGGCCGCGCCGAACGGGAGCAACGTTCCGTCGACGTCGAGGAAGAGAAGCATCAACACCAGGATCGACCAGGACGAGGATCGGCGAAAGCGGTACGGCGACGGTGGCGGGAAGCGGGTGTACGGCTGGGCAGGGCGGGCCGGCGCGGGGCAGGTGCGGCGGACGGTCAGCCCTCCATCCCCCGCCCGACTCCCCCCTCAGCCCTCGAACCCCCGCTCCGCCAAGATCTTCTCGACCCGGGCCCGATGCGCTGCCTCCCAGTCGTCCAGCGTCTGGTCCGCCTCCTTCGCCAGCTTGGCCAGGGCCGCGTCCAGCACCTCGGCCCGCCGCGCGGCCGGCACCGCCACCACGCCCTCCTCGTCGGCCACGATCACATCGCCGGCCTCGACCCGCACCCCACCGCAGGTCACCGGCTCGCCCAGCGGTGCTACGGCCGCCTTGGCGCCCGGGATCGGGATGACACCCCGCGCGAACACCGGGAACCGCGCCTCCCGCACCTCGGCGAGATCACGGATCAGCCCGTCCAGGACGAAGGCCGCGACGCCCCGGCGCTGGGCGATCGCGCAGACGTTGCCGCCGGCCAGCGCCCAGTCCAGGTCGCCGGACTCCACGACGATCACCGAACCGGGCTCGGCGCGGTAGATGGCGGTGTGCAGCATCAGGTTGTCGCCGGGTGCGCAGCGCACGGTGTACGCGGGTCCGGCCACCCGCCCGACCGGCCCCCACAACGGCCGGATGCCGAAGTCCATGATCCGGTCCCGGTCGAGGATCTCGCCGAGGGTGGTGGTGGGAACGCGCTGGAAACCGGTGGCGTCAGTCATGCACCGGACGCTACCGTCCCTCCCATGACTGCCGGGTCGGCCTTGAGCCGTGAGCGAGTCGGGTACCCGGCCTCTGAGTGAGGCCGGGGCGGGCCAGGAGCCCGCCGTCTCTTTCTCTTCGCGATCTGCATCACCGGAACACACCACCGGAATCCAGCGACAGAGAAAGAGAAGAGAGAAGACTTGCCCGACGAGAACAACAACCCCTTCCAGAATTTCAACCAGCAGGTCATCGACGAGTTCCGCGCCAACCGCGGTCGCGTCGGCGGCTACTTCGAGGGCGCCCGCCTGCTCCTGCTGACCACCACCGGCGCCCGCACCGGCACCCGCCACACCACCCCCGTCGGCTACCTCCCCGACGGCGGCGAACGCGTCCTGGTCATCGCCTCGGCAGGCGGCTCGCCCCGGCACCCGGACTGGTACCGCAACCTCCTCGCCGACCCCCAAGTCACGGTCGAGAGCGGGGTGTTCACGTACGAGGCACAGGCCGTCGTACTGGCCGGCGAGGAACGGGACCGCGCCTGGGCCCGCGCGGTGGAGGCCGACTCGGGCTGGGCGGCGTACCAGAAGAAGACCGAGCGGGTGATCCCGGTGGTCGCCCTCCACAACACCGCGCAGGGCGGCCCTGGGAACATCAACGCGTCCTCGATGGGCGAGGCGATCAAGGTGGTGCACGACGCCTTCCGCCGCGAACTCGCCCTGATCCGCGAGGAGATGAGCAAGGCGGCCAGCGGGGGCGGCACCCTCGGCGCCCAACTCCGCGTCAACTGCCTGACCTTCTGCCAGGGCCTGCACAACCACCACACCGGCGAGGACCAGGCCCTGTTCCCGTTCATCGCCGATCGCCACCCGCAGACGGCACGGGTCATCGCGCGGCTGCGCGAGGAACATGAGCAAATCGCCGCGCTCGTGGAGGAGTTGCGCCGCACGTTGGCCGCTGAGGCCGGCGACCCAGCCTCCGTGCGCGCGGAGGTGGAGCGCCTCACGCTCGCGCTGGAAGCTCATCTGGACTATGAGGAAAGGGAGTTGATCCCGACCCTCGACGCGTCCGCCTGAACCACCCGCGGGCGGCCGCTGCCGTTCTGTTCCCGTCCCGCCCTCAGAACGGCAACGGTCGCCCGTGCACCACCTCCAGCCGCGACACCGCCCTGGTGAGCACGACATACAGCCGATGCAGCCCGCGTGCCTCCGCCTCCGCGATCGCCGCGGGCTCGACGGCGACGACATGGTCGTACTCCAACCCCTTTACGAGAGAAGCCGGTACGACGGTCACGCGCGCCCGCAGCTCGTCCATCCCGCCCACCACGACCCCGGCCGCATCGAGCGCACCCCGAACCCACCCCGCATCCGCATCAGCGGCGACGACCCCGACCGACCCTTCCCTCCCCAACGCATCGCGGACGGCGGCCACGACCGCCCCCGCCACATCCCCGCCCACCGCCTCCCGCACCCACAACTCACCGTCCCGGCGCAGGGACTTGCCCGGTGCCACGTCGACGTCGAGCCGGGCCAGGAGCCGGTTGGCCAGGGTGACGACGGCCTCCGGCACGCGGAAGCCGATGGTCAGCGGTACGACGGCCGCGTCCGGCTTGCCCAGGTGGCGCAGGGAGGTGTCCCAGGAGCGCGCCGCCCAGGGCGTGGTGCCCTGCGCCAGGTCGCCGAGGACGGTGAGCGAACCGAAGGGCGCGCGGCGCGCGATGGCCCGGCACTCCATCGGGGAGAGGTCCTGCGCCTCGTCGACGACGACATGGCCGTACCCCTCGGGGTGTTCGACGAGCCCGGCGACCTCGTCGAGCAGAACGAGGTCGGCGGCCGACCAGCGCGCCGACTTCCACGACCGCGGCGGCCGTTCCCAGAGCACGGCGCTCTGCTCGTCGGCGTCCAGCAGCCCATCGGCGGCCGAGCTCAACACGTCCGGGCCGGCGAGGAGTTCGGCCACGACCTCCTCGGGCCGGACCCGGGGCCACACGGCATCGACGTACGCGCCGACCGCCCGCGCCCGCGAGATCTTCTGCACCCACGCTCCCGACCGCGGCCCGCTCCGCCGCTCGGCCTGCAACTGCACACTCCGCACGACCCGCGACCGCACCCGCTCGCGCCCGATCCCGTAGGGCGGTTCCTCGGTGCGCACTCCTTGGACGATCCGAGCGAGTTCGCCGACCCCGACCCGCCATTGATACGAACCGTCGGGAATGAGAACGGGCTTGATGACTTGGTCCGAGACATGGGCGTACAGCGCGCGGCGCAGCACCTCCGCCATCCGGGCGTCGTGCTTGACCACGGCCGCCCGCTCGCTGTCGGTCCCCCGCACGGGATGGCGCGCGATCTCCTCCCCCAGCGTCGACTGCCGTACGCCGGTCTCGCCCAGGGCCGGGAGCACCTCGGAGATGTAGGAGAGGAAGGTGCGGTTGGGGCCGAGGATGAGGAGGCCGGCGCGGCGGATGCGCTGGGCATGGGTGTAGAGGAGATAGGCGGCGCGGTGGAGCCCGACGGCGGTCTTGCCGGTGCCCGGGGCGCCCTGCACGCACACGGACAGCCCGATGTCACCGCGTACGAGATCGTCCTGCTCGGGCTGGATGGTGGCGGCGATGTCGCGCATGGGCCCGACGCGGGGGCGTTCGATCTCGCGCGCGAGCATGTTCCCGGTACCGGACTCGCCTCGGCCGAGCCGTTCGTCCTCCAGCCCGGTGAGGTCGATGGACTCCCCACGGCTCCCGGGCGCCCACCCGAAACGCCGGCGCACGTCGACGCCCTGCGGGTCCCGGGCGCCGGCCTGGTAGAAGGCGCGGGAGACGGGGGCGCGCCAGTCGACGACGAGGGGTGGGGCGGCGGGGTGTTCGGAGACGCGCAGGCGGCCGATGTAGTAGCGCTGGCCGGAGTGTTCACCACCCGCGCCAGCATTCTGGGCGAAGTCCAACCGCCCGAAGAACAAGGGCCCTTGAGGCAGCTCTCCCAACTCCTTGGCCTTGCTCCGCAGTTGATAACCGAGCACCTCGGCGTCGGCACCGGAGGCGGAGACGTCCTCGCCGGTGATGACGTGTTCCTGAGCGCCGGTGACCATGGCGTCGAAGGCGGTACGGCAACGGTCGTGGTGGGCGCGCTCGCGGTGGAGGGACTCTTTGAGGTCGGAGTGGGGGTGTGAGTGGGCGTGCGAGTGGGCTGACGTCATGGGGACGACCGTACCCAAAAAACGTAACCGAGTTAAATATATTACCGAGTCTCATCCTGGCTGAAGTGCGGCAACCCGGCCGCGAGCAGGCCGAACGCCCGCTCCGCCGCGGCAACGGCATCCGCCCGCACATCCTCGACCCGCTCCCCGTCGGCGATCCGCCGCCAGTTCTCCAGCGCGAGGATCCGCCGCACCGCGACGATCTGCCCGGCGGCCAGCCGCGCGTCCAGCCCACCGCCGAGCGCCTCGGCGAGCGTGGCTTCCGCCTGCTCCTGGTAGCCGTACACCCGGGCGACCAGGGCGGGAGTCCCGTAGAGGAGGGAGTGGAAGGCGAGCACCTGCGGATGGTCGCTGAGCCCGGTGACGGGGTCGCATCGCGCGAGCCCGTCGAGGAAGTGCCGCCGCAGCGCGGAGACCGGCGCGTCCTCCGCCTCGACGACCACCCTCGCGGCCTCGTCCTGATGGTCGGCGATCCGATGCAGGACGAGGTCTTCCTTCGCCGGGAAGTACCGGAAGAGGGTCGGCTTCGAGATCCCGGCCGCGGCGGCGACCTCGGCGACGGAGACGGCGTCGAAGCCCTTCTCCATGAACAGGCGGATGGCTGTTTCGGAGACGTCTTGGTACATCCGCTGTTTTTTGCGTTCTCGGAGGCCGGGGGTGGTCATGGGTGGGAGCCTAGCCAGCCGCCGGATCCGCAGGTGTCAGACGGCGGTCTCCCGGCGCCACGCGGGCACCTTCGCGAGGGCCCAGAGATCGTCGAAGTGTTTGTTCCAGATGGTGACGGCTTCTCCCGCGGCAGCCGTCCCTTCCCGGGACCAGACGTTGAGGTCGGTCCCGTAGCCCCTCGGATCGTAGAACTCGGGTCCCATGTGGATCAGCCGCGTCCGCGTGGAGAGGTCATAGAGGCCCTGCAGGACCTGCTCCCGGTTGAGGATGCAGATCTTGTCGCGCGGGATACCGGGGTAGCAGCGGTACTCGCACTGCACGGACACCCGTCCGGTCTCGTTGAGCCGCTCCGCGAGTTCCGAGAGGATGCCGTCGTATTCGCGGCAGCGCTGCTCCATCCGCCTACGAAAGTCGGGATCATCCACGGGGCCACCGTCGTCACCGACCCTGGCGGGCACGATCATCGGCTGTCCGAAGTCCGGTACCAGCATCCGGACCAGAACTCGCCGAGTCGGTCCCGGGTCGTCGAAGAGGCCTTCGAGGTGGTGATACACGGAGTGGTAGAGCGTCTCGCCCGTGTAGCCGAGAAAGCCGATCTCCACTCTGCGTGCGTGAAACGCCTCGCTGACGAACTCTCCCACTTGACTTGAGCTCACCAGAGCACGGTTCGGTACCCGGGTCGACGCGACCAGTTCCCTCAGTTGGCCGTACAGCACATAGCCGACGAGGCTGAGCAGCGCACCGCCCAGATAGGCCTTGCCCTCCAAGGCGTCGCCGAGCGGCTTGACGAACTGCGCGGCCAGTCCCGTGAAGAAGATCCCGAGCAGCACCAATCGCGTCACGACGGATTCGAACCGTTCCTGATAACGCCTCAGTTGCCGCCCTAAACCGTTCTCGGCCTGCCTGTTCCCCCGCTCGACCATGCACGCCCCTCCCCCGTAGGCGGGTTCGGGGCACTGTCATGAACCCACGAAGATGCCAGCCTTTGGTGGAGTCATGGTCTGCCTATGTCAGGGTGGAAGCAAGATACGGGTGCGTCGTCCGGCGGGGCCGCAGGCCCAGGGACGCGGTGGCCGCGGCGAGGGTCATCGCATACGAGTCGACGGCTCGCCGTACGTTCGGGGCGTCGAGGCTCGCACCCGTCACCAGCCGGTCCATGTCGACGTATGCGGACCGTACGATCTCGATCCACCGATAGACGCGCCAGTCCTGCCGCCACGCTTTCGTGTGCGCGGGTGGCAGAAGCTGTTCCCACCGGCTGAACATCCGGTCGCGGATCTCGGGGCGGGTGGGCGTCAGGTGCATGTGCCGGACCAGGTCGTAGAGCGGGTCGCCGACGAGCGCCATCTCCCAGTCGATGATGGTCAGCGCCAGGTCGTCGTCACGGCGGACGAGGTTCCATGGGTTGAGGTCACCGTGCAGCAACGCCGGATCCCGGTGGTTCACTGTGTGCCGGGCCAGGATCTTCGCCAGCAAGTCGGCATCAGGTAGCCCTAGGAAACGGGCCAGTTGCTGCGACTGCTTGGGCAACTCCCCGACCATGGCCACCAGTTGTTCGCACAGCCACTCGTAGAAGTGTCCCTGACCGGCCAGCGGGTCGACCTGGCGGTAGTCCACCGTCGTCAAGGCATGGAGCTGATCGACGAGCTTGTCCGCCTCGCGCGGCAGCAGACCGTGCACCGGGTGGTTGGGAGGACGTTCGGTGTCGCTCGGTCCTTCATAGGTGTGGATGGCGAAGGGCTGTCCGTCATGGCTCCAGCCCAGGGCGAGGATTTTCGGCGCTGCCACGCCCTTGCCCGATTGCTCGATGGTTCGTAGTACGGCGTGCTCGCTCAGGAAGAAGCCACGCTCGCGTCTTCGGACATCTGCCGCCATGCGCCGCACCACGACGCTGGAGGGGTAGTCCGACACTTCGACCACCGTGTTCAGGTGCGCGGTTCCCTTGAACACCCTGCCGGCCGGCGCCGTGCCCTCCGCCAAAAGGGCATTCTGCACGGCCTGCTGAGAGAAGTCCTTGCGCTCTGGCACGCGGTCGTCCCGGTGCCAGTCGAACGCCCCGACGCCGAAGCTGCGGTCGCCGAAGCGAGCTGCGGCCCAGCGGAGGAGGATCTGCTTGATCTGCCGCTCACTCGGGATGTTGCTCAGCCTCAGCGGATCCACTGCCGCTTCCAACGCCCGCCGTATCGATTCCGTTGCCGCGTCGATGTGCTGCTGATCGCCGGAACCCTCCAGCGAGCGAGCGGCGCGCATCACGTCCGGGTAGACGGACTGCGCCTGCTCGAAGGCGACGTAATGACGGAGATCCCTGGCCACACCGTTGACTGCGGCAGGGCGAACCTCTCGCATGGCGTCTACCCACAGATCGATGACCTCGTCCCACTGGTACGCCGGGTAATGCATCCGGACCAGGTGTGTGGCGAGGTCGTGCAGAGGGTCCCCGTAAGTGGCCAACTCCCAGTCGACGCAGATCAGAGGGTGCTCGCCGCCGTACGACATGATGACGTTGTCGCGATGAAGGTCCGCATGGAGCAGGCTGTAGGGGCGTCGCGCCATCGCCGGCACTCGGTCGGCCAGCCGGAGCAGGGCGTCCTCAGGGATGCCGAGTGCCGCGAACAGGCCGCCGAAGTCGTGCCAGTTGGGGCGTCGGATCTGTTGGTCCGCCTGACGCGCGAGAGTCTGCAAGAAGCCACGGCTGTCGGTGTGATCGCTGGGCCAGTCCGTCGGCAGCGCCGGTAGCGCTCTGCGGCGCACCTGTGCCGTCTCCGCGAGCAGGGCCGCCAGCGCTTTGATGAGCCTGGTGTCGACCGGCTTGCCGTTGCCGCAGATGCTCGAAAGGGGTACGCCCTCCACATAGCTGTGAATGGCGAAGCCTTCCCCTTCGAAGAGGCACTCCGGCACGTTGGGCAGCACGCCCTTGATGGCGCGCAGGATCTCGGACTCGCTCTGCCAGGTCCTGATGACCACAGGCAGCGCATCGGCGCGTCGGACTCGCGCGATGACGGACGTACCGGGAGCACGGGCGACCAGACGTGCCACGGGCTGCGTCAGTGGCAGTACGTGGTTCTGATTGTGGAAGCCGTTGCTCGCCTGCCCTAACTGCTCGGCACGCCCCAGGAACGCCTTGTAGACGGCGTCCGGCCGGGCACCGGCAACACGCCCCGCAGCCAGAAAAGGGGAGACAGGCGGTGTAACCACTGGCCGCTCCGGGGTATGTGACTCGACGAATGGGAAGGGTCGAAGCCCTCAAAATGTAAGAGTTGTGCACAAAGCGCCCGATGTCAGCGGAAATGGCCAAAACGGGTGGTTTGCCACACACCTGTACCCGGATGCTCAGGGCTGACGTGTGCGCCAGGCCCTTATATACGCACGAACACGAGCGGTTGCTCAGTCGAGGTTCGGGGATCCTAGCGTACGGAGTTTCCGACGCGATTGCCGCCCCCCTTCCTGTCGCGGCACACTTCGTGACCTGCGAGAACACACTCGGCCATATGCTCGACGAGTCGGATGTTGCTACCGTGACGCGCGCAAGGAGCCTCCGTCCCGCCCGCGGTTGCAGCCGCGGGAACGCCGAGACGAAGACTCCTTGCTCCGGAAGCGAGGGCCTTGGCCGGCGCCTCTCTCAGAGAGACCGTCAGCTGAGGCCTTTCGCTATTTCCACGGCGCCCACAGCATCACGCCGACGACCAGGTCCGCAGCCCCGAAAGCCACGAGAACCCGTTCCGCCGTGATGGCCGTACGCGCTTGCCTCTGCCAGTCCTGGACCAGCCTCTTGAGCCTGTTCAGAACCGACCTCCCTTCTCCACGAGCCGCGCACGGAGCGCGCGGCAGGGATCGCGAGGTGCGATCCCCGACGATGGCGGAACCAGGTTCACGCATCGTGGAATTGGTCGGAGGGAGTACTAATCGCTATTACTGACGAACGGGAGCGGTTGCTCACTCGAGGTTGCGGGATGCTAGCGCATGGCGCCCCTGTCGCCGCGTTAGGCCACCTATTCGGCAACCAGGTCCCACACCGAGTCGAACCACGTCTGCATGGTGTCGACGAATACGGATCCGGGTGACTCAGGGTCACGATCCTTCACGTGATGGGTCAGTGTGGCGCCGAGGCCGAGGACGTCGAGGGCCGTGACCACCTCTCCGTCCGGCCCGAGCTGCATCGGACGCTCGATCACTTCGTACATTCCATGCAGGACTTCGACCCCGTTGAGCAGGTAGAGCTTGAACGTGGGGATCAGTGGCGCATGGCGAACCTGAACGTCGACGGAGTCCACCAGCCGCTCGGTCTGCAAGTCCTCCAACAGCCCCCGCAGCGAGTCGGTGGCCCGCCGAGTGATGGCCTGTAGCCGCTCCCGCGGGCGGAGGTCGCCCTTGTCACCCTTGACGCGGGGATAAGGCAGGGCCATCGACTCGTCGGGCAGGAGCATGCGAAGGGCGATGCGCTCAGGGGTGATCACGCGGCCATGAATACGCTCGGCTTGGAGCTTGATGTGCATGTCCAGCGATTCCGACGTCAACGTGCTCACATCAAGGGTGACTTCGGGCCGCTCGAAGGCCTCGCTGATGAGCGGCCCCAGTGTCATGCCGCGCCGCGTCCGAGTGGCCCTGGGGGTCGAGGACTGTATGCGCTGGATCCTGATGGCGCGTGAGCCGCTGCCCTGCCGCGACTCGATCCACCCCTCGTCGACCAGTTCCCGCAAGGCCCGCTGAACTGTGTCCCGGGAGACCCCGAACTCCTCGGCGAGATCCCGCTGGGAAGGCAAGAAGGAACCCTGCACGTACGTCCCGTCGGTCATGCGGACTCGCAACTCGTCAGAGACCCTCTGGAACTCCCTACCACCGCCCTCGGCGGTCAGTCCGTTCATGCCCAGAACGTACCGTCGGTTCAGGCCTGATCCCGCAGCAACCGCAGCACCGGCAGCAGCGAATCCACGATGTTCTGCGCGCCGGCGTCCTTGAGCAGTTGGAACTTGTACTCGTTACGCGCGTAGCCAAGGAACGGCACTCCGGCCCGTTCCGCCGCGTACAGGTCGGTGGGGGCGTCGCCGATCATCAGGGCCGCGGAGGGGGCCGCGCCCATGGCGTTGAGGGCGCGGTTGAGGCAGTGCGGGTCCGGCTTGAGGAGGTCGAGTTCGCCGGTGCGGCCGTAGACGTGCGGGGCGAAGCAGCCGGCCAGGCCGCGGTCGGTGAGGTAATTGGACACCGTGCGGGGGGAGTTGTTGGTGGCGACCGCGAGTCTGCTGCCGACGGCGGCCCAGGTGCGTATCAGCGGATCCGCGTACGCCGTCGGCATGGCGGTGGCGATCGCCTTGAGTTCCTGCTGGGTGAGTCGCTCCTCCAGTTCGGCCACCAGATCGCTGTGCGGGTGGCGTCTGTTGACCGCGTAGAGCACCACCATCGGGTCCGGGTGGCCTCGTTCCTCCTCGGTCAGCAGGCTGTGCAGGCCCTGTCGTGCCAGCCAGTCGACGAGTTCCTTCGCGACCTGCTCCGCCTTGTGTCCCGCGAAGAGTTGGCAGATCGGGCCGTCGAAGTCGAACAGGACGAAGCGGGCATCGGTGATCAGTTCTCGCAGGTTCCCTGTCTCTACCGTCACCAGTTCAGTCTGCGTCGTATCAGGAGTCACTAGGAGAGTGTCAGGTCCGTGGTGATGGTTTCCCAGAGGGCGTCGAACCACTTCTGGGATTCCTCCACAAACGCCGCGTCCCGCTGACCGGCGCGGGTCTCGAAGGAGAAGAGGAGCGACTGGGAGCCCAGGGCGTCGTACATCTCCAGGGTCTGGCTCTCGTACTCCTCCGCCCGTTCGGTCAGGACGTAGTACCCGAGCAGGACTTCTTCCCCGTTGAGCACGTACAGCTTGACCGGTGGGGTGAACGGCAGGGCCCGGAAGGCGACATGGACGTCGATGCCGTGCGTGGAACGCAGGGCCTGCAGATTGTGGCGGAGTACGTGGATCTGTGCGTTGCGCATCGCCAACCACCGTTGGTGGACCGCGTCCTCCTCGCCCTGCTCCTCCTCCACCAACCGCGGGAACGCGAGGTCGATGTCCCGGGACGGCAGCAGGATGCGGACGTCGATCGACTCCGGGCGGGCCGTGCCCTCGTGGATCTGGCGGACTGATTCGCCGAGGGCGATCATCAGGGTCTCCGCGGTGTGGCACACGACGTCTATACGGACGTGCTGGGCGGCGAAGGCCTGGGTGAGGCGCGGTGCCAACCCCACCATCGTCGGCTGCGGTTCACCGCTCGCCGCCGGTGGCTCCGCGATGCGCGGTGGGCTGCCCTTGCTGACGTTGCTGAGGAGGCCGTCCTCCTGGAGGGCGCGGAGGGCCTGGCGGACGGTGCCGCGTTCCACGCCGAACTCGTCGGCGAGTTCGGCCTGGGTGGGCAGGCGGTCTCCGGCTTTGAGGTCGCCGGTGCGGATGCGGTCCCTGAGGATGTCGGCGATCTCCTGGGGGGAGAGCTTTCTGCTGCCGTTCACTGCCACGTTCTCCTGTGTCACGACCAAACGCTACAACTCGAATCCATCTACGGGGAGTTGTTGGTGACTTGTTTATGAGTAGGTACCAAGTGGGGATAACTTAGGTGGAGTTGGTTGCCAACTTGGTTGAGTTGGCGGAAGTTTTGCTTCCTCTACCGGCAACACCCCCCACGCACCGTCCCGCCCGCGAAGCCTGAAGGGGGAACCACCGTGCCTGTCCTCGCTCTCCTCTCCGCCGTCTTCGTCGTCGGCATCGAGCAGACCCTCCAGTGGAAGTACGGCGTCACCGGGATCATCGGGCTGCTCCTGCTCACCATAGGCATCAAGGCCAAGAGCCCGGCCGTCAGTTCCATCGGCGCCGTCGTGCTCGCCCTGCTGGTGACAGGGCCCGCTCTATGAGCGGTGCCACCGTCCGACCCCTCACCGCAGGAACCGCACGAACCGCACGAACCGTGGAAACCGTGGGAGACATCAGCTCGTGAGCGTCAGCTCCGAACTGATCGTCTCCCACAGCGCGTTGAACCACAGGTGGGACTGCTCCACGAAGGTCGTGTCCCGCAGGCCGGCGCCCTGGGAGAACGAGAACAGCATCGACTGCGTGCCCTCGGCGTCGTACATCTCCAGCTGCTCGTGGTCGATCTCCGCCTCGCGCCGCTTGAGCGTGTAGTACGCGAAGAGCGCCTCGTTGCCGTTGACCAGGTACAGCTTCACCGGCGGGGTGAAGGGCAGGGCGCGGAAGGTGACGTGCACATCGATCCCGTGCGTGGCGCGTAACGCCAGCAGGTTGTGCTGGAGCACCTGCCCCTGGGCGTTGCGCTGGGCCAGCCAACGGCGTTGCAGCCGGTCGTCCGTGGAGTCGTCGTCCACCGGGGTCGGGAAGGCCAGGTCGATGTCCCGCGAGGGAAGCAGTACGCGGACATCCACCTTGGCCGGATTTAGCTGTCCCGCGTGGATCTGGCGCAGCGGTTCGCCCATCGCCAGGGTCAGCGAAACCGAGGTCAGACACAGGGCGTCTATCTCGACGTGCGGGGTCGCGAAGGCGGCCGCTATGCGGGGAGCGAGGGCGACGGTGGTGGGCTGCGGGGGCGCTGCGGGGCCGGTCAGAGCGTTGCCGAGGCCCAGGTCGAGGGCGACGGTCGCGGGGCTGCCCTTGGACACGTTGGTCAACAGGTGCTCGGACTGCAGAATCCGCAGCGCCTGGCGTACGGCACCGCGCTCGACGCCGAATTCGTCGGCCAACCTGGCCTGGGTGGGCATGCGTTGGCCCGCACGCAGCGCGCCGCTGGTGATCCGGGCGCGCAGCTCGTCGGCCACGTCGTGATGGGACAACTGTGGCCGCTGTGACCTCGTCCGCCCATTGACGGCGCCGTGTTTCGGGTCCACGACCAAACACTACAACTTCCCGCCATCTTTGGGCAGTTCTCCCGAAGGTGGTTATGAGACGCTTCCAAGTGGAGATAAGTGAAGTGAAGTTGGTCGCCAACTTCAGCAACATGGTCAAACTTCAGGAGGGTTGGCCAACCGGGGTCCGCCTCCCCGTCCCGAAGGAGGGACCGTTCATGCCGCTCGCACTCTTCGTCGCCGCCCTCGCCATCGGTTTCGAGCAGCTCGTCCAGTGGCGGTACGGCCCGATGGGCATCATCGCCATCGTCGCGCTGACCGTCGGGATCAAAGCCCGCAACACCGTGATCAGCGGCATCGGAGCGGTCATCCTCGTGATGCTGCTCGCCCAGTCCGGCTGAGCCCACAGTCCGGCTGACCGAGCTCCCTTCCGGAGGGGAGCCGGGAGCTTGGTCAGTCTGCACCAACCGCACAGTCACAACTGAACACCGACAACTGAACAGCTCCACCAGCACAGTCACAACTGAACAGCACAGCTACGGATGACAGAAACGGCAAGACAAGCACGACCAGCAGGAACCACCGTCGGAAGAACAGGAGCTCTCAGAACATGTCCGGGCACCAAGGCCGCCTGGACGTACGCAGCAGGGCGTCGGCCACGCGGCCGGCGCCCGCTCGTTCTTCCTGGACCCGCCCGAGTGCGAGCAGCCGCGCCACCGACTCGTCACCGAGCCACAGCGCCGCCAACTCGGCCACATCGAGGGAGAGTTCGGCGCTCTCGGTGGTCGGCACGCAGGACGCGCCCTGCGGCGAGGCCGCCAACCGGTAGCGCCCGCCGGTCAGTCCGGCCGGGTCGGTCACCTCCAGGACCAGGGACCCCGTCCCCTCGTACGTACGCGCCTCCAGAGCCCGTACGACATCCAGGATCCGCACCCACAACCAGTCCGCCTGCGTGGTGAGGCGGGCGGTGCGCGGGTCCGGCAGGAGAAGGGGGAGCAGGTCGTCGGGGGCGCGGGGGCCCGACTTCACCCGGGTCACCCAGTCGATCGAGCAGAGGTAGTGCCACAGGGCGCGCTCGGCGGCCGGTGTCGCCGCGCTCAGCCAGCGCACGGTCGCGGTGTCCAACGGCTGCTTGTTGTCAGTCCAGTTGTCGTCCACCTCGTAGGCCGCGAGGCCCTCGACCGTGCCGTCCGGCGCGCGGTACGCGACGAAGAACGGGACCGTCCACGACTTCTCGACGCGTACGGCGCCGGTCCTGAGCTGCCACCACCAGTCGTCGCGACTGACGGCGCCCGGCATCCCGCGGCGCACCCGCTCATGCAGCTCCGGGCCGATCTTGCGCACCTCCTCGGGGTCCACGAGGTCGATCCGCCCGCCGTCCGCCGGCCCGGCCCAGCGCCGGTCGAGCCCGGTGCGCGGTACGTCGACGACCCACTCGGTCGCCGTGGTGGCGGGACCGAAGCCGTAGCGGCCGTAGATCGGGTACTCGGCGGCGATCAACGTGGCGACCACATCACCGCGTTCCTTCGCGGCCGCGAGGTCCTGGTTCATCATGCGCGTGAGCAGGCCGCGCCGGCGATGGGTGGCCGTGACGGTCACCCCGGTGACGGCATCGGCGGCCACCGGCGCACCCCCGACCGCGGTGACCTCCTGCGCGAACGACCGGAACGTCGCCACGCACCGGTCCCCGTCGAACGCCCCCAGATACCGCCCCGCCACGAACTGCGTACGCCGAGCCGCCAGTTCGTCCTCCCCCACCACCGGCTCCCGCAGGAACCCGGTGTTCACCGCACGCAGCCAGTCGGGAAACTCGGCCTCGGTGACGGGACGGACGTCGACATGCGTGGATCGGCTCATGGAATCACCGTAGATCTACGGCGGTGAGGTCGTCGCGCGGATTTTCGAGACGCCTCCGCCACGTGCGAGACGCGCCCTCCGCACACGAGAACGCCCCCTCCCCGCAGGCAAGGCACTCAGAATCCCGCCCGAATCTCCCCCACCACCCGCCCACCCCCCGACAACCCCACCCGCCCGATCCGCTCCACCACCGGCGACTCGACGCCCAGCAGGGTCAGCACCCGTGCCAGTACCGGCCGCAACGCCCGTACCGCCCCGTCCTCGATCTTGAAGGCGAGGGCGCGGCCGTCCGGGAGGGCGGCCGCCTGGACGCCCTCCGCGCCCATTTTGGACAGGACGCCCGGGACCTCGCGCATCAGCCAGGTGTCGTGGCGGTGGGTGCCGGCGACGTACTCGGGGTGGGCGCGCATGGCGTCGGCGACTCGGCGTTCCGGGGAGTCGGCGGGCGCCAGGACGAAGGTGTGGAAGGCGCGGGCCAGGCCGGTCAGGGAGATCGCCATCAGGGGCGCCCCGCAGCCGTCCGTACCCACCGCCGCGACCCGCTCCCCCGACGCTTCCTCCACAACCCTGTGGATGAGCTGCTGGAGCGGGTGGGCCGGGTCGAGGTAGGTGTCCAGCGGCCAGCCGTTCAGCGCGGACGCGGCGAGCATCGCGGTGTGCTTGCCGGAGCAGTTCATGGTGACGCGGTCGCGTACGGCGCCGGCGGCGAGGTAGGTCTCGCGCTCCACCTCGTCCAGGGGGAGGTCGGGCGGGCACTGCAGCAGGCCCGCGTCCAGCCCGTGCTCGTCCAGCATCTTCTGGACCAGGTCCCGGTGGAAGGGTTCGCCCGAGTGGCTCGCGGCGGCCAGCGCCAGTCGCTCACCCGCCAGGTCGAGGCCCGCGCGCAGCACCCCTGCCGCCTGCATCGGCTTGTTGGAGGAGCGCGGGAAGACCGGTTCCGTCACCTCGCCGAGGGCCAGTTCCACCGCCCCGTCCGCGTCCAGGAGGACCAGGCTGCCCCGGTGTCTGCTCTCGACGAACCCGGAACGGACGACTTCGGCGAGCACAGGGGATATGGAGGAGCGGGCGGAGACGGACATCGGCGGTGGCCTTCCGGAGAGGGTCCCGGATGAGCCCTGACGCACCCGGGTGTGACAGACCCGCCCGGACGCGTGACGCCACCCGGGTGGAGCCGACCCGCTCGGAGGCCCGGCGCACCCGGGATCGCCGGGGCCCCGCCTCACATCAGCAGGTCGTCGACTTGCGCTTCCCCTTCACGGTACCTGCGGGCGATCTCCCCACTGCAGTCGTCCGCCGTGCGCTGCAGCCGCTGCCGGCGCCGGGAGACCTGCTGCTCGTAGCGCACGAGCCGGCCCATCGCCGTGTTCAGTTCCAGGTCCGTACGGGCGTCCAGGTCCGACAGCTCGACCTCCGCGAGCATGTCCGCGGCCAGCCGCCGGTACTCCTCGCTGTGCGGCGTACCCAGCGTCACATGGCGGGCCGAGGAGCGGTGCCGGGCCGGGGCGTCGGTCAGGATCTCGCCGAGCCGCTCGACCACGACCACGGAGGCGGCGCCGGCCGGGGAGCGCCGGGCCAGTTCGGCGCGGAGGATGTCGATACGGCCCTGGAGCAGCCGGCGTACATAACTCAGGTCGGCCTCGTCGCGCTGCGCGTCGCGGCGCAGGGTGCGCAGTTCGGGCAGGCTCAGCACGGGCAGGTCGGGCTCGGGCGGGTCGGCGGGCAGACCGGAGCTGTCGCCGCGCTGTCCCGGACCCCCGTTGCTCGGCCCCGGGCTGTCGGTGCGCTGCGTGGGCGGCCGTAGCGGCGTGCGGTCCTCGTCACGGATCGACGAGACCGCCCCGGGTGGCTGCCCGGTACTCGGTGTGCTCATGTGCCTCTACCGTCCCCTCGACCGGATGTGTGAAGCATCGTGCCACCCCAAGTGGCCGCTATGTGACCGAGTGCCCCCGATCGGCCCCAGATGGGGGGTTAAGGATCAATAAGAAGCCGCCTTCGAACACGTCTCAGGCGCAGGGCATCATGGTCCGCATGCGAGCAGTGGTGCAGCGGGTGGACAGTGCGAGCGTCGTCGTGGACGGCGAGACGGTCGGGGCGATCGAGGGCGAGGGCCTGTGCGTCCTGGTCGGCGTCACGCACGAGGACACCAAGGAGAAGGCGGCCCAACTCGCCCGCAAACTCTGGTCCGTTCGCATGCTGCACGACGAGCGGTCGTGCAGCGACATCGACGCCCCGCTCCTGGTCATCAGCCAGTTCACCCTGTACGGCGACGCCCGCAAGGGCCGCCGCCCCACCTGGAACGCGGCCGCCCCCGGCGACATCGCCGAACCCCTGGTCGACGAGGTCGTCGCCCAACTCCGCGCCCTGGGCGCGACGGTGGCCACGGGCCGCTTCGGCGCCCAGATGCGGGTGTCCCTGACGAACGACGGCCCGTTCACGGTCCTGCTGGAGATGTGAGCCGCGCGTTTCCCTCAAGGACCTACGGCTCTACGACGACTTCCTGGGCCGCGGCCGTGGCGTCGGCGAGCAACCGCGCGTCCAGGGGCACGTTCCGCTTCACCAACGCGAGGGCGATCGGGCCGAGTTCGTGGTGGCGTACGGCGGTCGTGATGAAGCCGATCTTGCGGCCGTCGGGGCCCTCGTCGGCGACGCGGAGTTCCGTGCCCGCGGCGGGCAGGTGGACCTCGCTCCCGTCGAGGTGGAGGAAGACGAGCCGACGCGGAGGCTTGCCGAGATTCTGGACCCGGGCGACGGTTTCCTGCCCTCGATAGCAGCCCTTCTGCAGGTGAACGGCCGTGCCGATCCAGCCCAGCTCGTGCGGGATGGTGCGGTGGTCGGTCTCGAAGCCGAGCCGAGGCTGGTGGTGCTCGACGCGCAGGGCCTCGTAGGCGAGGATCCCGGCCGGTGGACCGGCCTTCGCGGCGAAGGACTCCAGCTCGGCGCGGGGCAGGAAGAGATCACGGCCGTACGGCGTCTCGCGCACGACGACGCCTTCGGGCACCTCGGCGATGGACCCGGCGGGAAGGTACACGACCCCGAACTCATCGCTGCGGTCGGCGACTTCGACCCGATAGAAGAACTTCATCGACTCCAGGTAGGCGATGAGCGCCTCCTGGGTGCCGGGCTCCACGTGGATCCAGACCGTCGTGCCGTCGTCGACCAGGTACAGGGCGTGCTCGATGTGGCCGTGCGCAGAGAGGATCAGCGCCTCGGTGGCGAGGCCGGCCGGCAACTCGCTGACGTGCTGGGTGAGCAGCAGGTGCAGCCAGCTCAGCCGGTCGGAACCGGTGACGGCGACGACGCCCCGATGGGAGAGGTCGACGAATCCGGTGCCGTCGGCGAGGGCACGCTGCTCGCGGAACAGGTCGCCGTAGTGGGCGGCGACGCTTTCGTCCACGCCCTCGGCGGGAACCGCGCCGGGCAGGGACAGCAGAGGGCTCTTCATACGCACAAGCCTACGACTCGGTAGTTGAACTCTTGAGCGAGCAGTCCCGGCACCGACCGAAGATCGCGAAGTGCTTCATGTCGGTCTCGAAGCCGAAGTCCTCACGGAGCTTGGCCGTGAACTCACCGGCCACCGCCACATCCGTCTCGATGACGTTGTCGCAGTCCCGGCAGACCAGATGGATGTGATGGTGCCGGTCCGCGAGGTGGTACGTCGGCGCCCCGTGCCCGAGATGCGCGTGACTGACCAGCTGGAGCTCCTCCAGCAGCTCCAGGGTCCGGTACACGGTGGAGATGTTGACCCCCGAAGCCGTCTTCCGCACTTCGCCGAGAATGTCGTCGGGGGTCGCGTGTTCCAGGGTGTCCACGGCTTCGAGCACGAGTTGCCGCTGCGGCGTCAGCCGGTAGCCGCGCTGCCTGAGGTCACTCTTCCAGTCGGTGCTCACCACACTGGAAGTGTAGGACTACGTCAGCCACCCGGGCAGTCGTCCGGGTTTGCAGCTCGGGTCACCGATGGCTTCGGCGAGACCCGGCCGCGTCCAGCCTCACCCCACGAGGGTGCGAGCAGGGGCCGCTGACCTGGCCCCGCGGACCCACAGACACCAGCCGCGTGCGGCGATGTTGTGGGACGCATTCAGATCCGCGTGCTCAGCGAAACCGCAGGATCTGCAGACGAACACGGCTTGGGACGGCCGGTTACGCCGGTCGACGTGATGGCACTGGGAGCATTGCCGACTGGTGTGGGCGGGGTCGACGTGTACGACCGGCACCCCGGCGCGCTTGGCCTTGTAGGCGATGAACTGCCCGAGCTGATGGAACGCCCAGGAATGCAACCTGACGCGCTGGGGCTTCTTGAGCCGTACCCGCTCGCGGATGCCGCCCAGGTCTTCCAGAGCGATCCCACAATCGGTGCTCCCCCACTGCCTTAAGGGCGCGGGAGGTACCCCCAGCCTCCGCCACGATGCACTTACTGATCTTGTGGTTGATGTCACGAGCCCGACGTGCTTCTCGGCCTGCGCGCCTTTTCGCCCTCCGCTTGGCGGACTTGGTTCCCTTCCGCTGCAGCTTGCGCCGTAACTTCAGGTCGCGCTCGCGGCAGCGGTTCAAGCTCCGTCCGCTGTGTCGTCGCCCGGTCGAGGTCGTGGCGATGTTCACGATCCCCAGGTCCACCCCGATGAACCCGTCCGGACTTTTGTTCTCGTCCGCCTCGGGGACTTCGCAGGTCGCCGTCAGGTACCACTGTCCGTTGTGACACGACAGATCCGACTCACCGCGTCGGTAGCGTGCAAGTAGTCCCATCTGCTGCGGGTGCCCGGTAAAGGCGATGTTCTTCAGCCGCCCGTTGACCGTCCAGATCGAGACCGTTGTGGCGTCCACTTGCCAGGACAGGCAACGGTCGTCGAAAGGCTGAGCCGCTCCCGGACGAAACGTGATCGGCTTCGAGGTGACTCGCGCCTGCGCCTTCACCGCCGCGTACCCGTCGGCGACCTTCCGCACCACATGCAGCGCAGGCTGCGCCGACAGCCCCCGCGCCCGGAGATCGGCGTATGCGCGGGCCTGAAGCCCCGCGCGGGAGGTCACCTGATGAGTGAACGCTTCGGACGACAGCCAGTTCGCCGCATCGTTGCAAGCGTGCAGCGTCGCCTCAAGCGCCGACGCCTGCTCGGGCGTCGGCAGGAGCTTGACCCGCACCGCCAACTTCACGAGCAGAACGCTAGGCGGGGGTCCGAGCCACGTCCCGCCGATCCATGGCCGTCACTCGAACAGGTGACCAAAGCCCGGTAGCTCGAAGTCCTACTTGAAGAAAGCGATCCCGTCGTCCGGCATGTCGTCCGGGAGGGCCTTCGCCCAGCGTTCGACGTCTTCCGGGGTGACGACCTTCTTGAGGTGCGCGGACATGTAGGGGCGGAGCTCGACGTCCGGGGTCTGCTTCTCGCCGACCCACATGAGGTCGCTCTTGACGTAGCCGTAGAGGCGCTTGCCGCCGGTGTAGGGGCGGGAGGCGGCCGTGCGGGCCACGGCGTCCGTGACCAGGTCGATCTGGGGCTTCTGCTTGGCGAGCTCGCCGTACCAGATCTCGATGACGCCGTCGTCGCGGGTCATCGTGACCTCGACCTTGCGGTCGGCGTCGATGCGCCAGAAGCCGGACTCGGACTCCAGGGGGCGGACCTTGTTCCCGTCGTTGTCCAGCACCCAGGTGTGGGAGCGGTACTCCAGGAAGTCACGGCCGTCGTGCGTGAAGGAGACCTCCTGGCCGAAGTTGCACTTCTCGGAGCCGGGGAAGTCGTGCACGCCCGCGCCGGCCCAGTCGCCGAGCAGGAAGACGAGGGGGACCAGGTCCTTGTGAAGGTCGGACGGGATCTCGATCATGGGATCGGCAGTTCCTCTAAGGCTTTAAGTCTTTACGGGGATCAGCGCTGGCCCTGGTACAGCTTCTTCACGGTCAGCCCGGCGAAGGCGAGGACGCCGACGCAGACAAGGGCGAGCAGGGCTTCGAAGAATGCCTCAAGCACGGGGGCTCCTCGGACGATCGGAAGTGGGCGGTACTGAGCCGGGCCCCAGCTTAGTCGGCCCGGGCCCGGCTCTCTCCGCGAGGTACACCCTGCGGGGTCAGCTCAGCAGCTGGGTCTGCAGCGTGACCGTCTGCTGGAAGGGCACGGCCTCCGCGTACCCCTTGCGGGACTGCACGACCAGGGCCAGTACGTCACCGGCGGACAGGTACGCCTGCCGGACGTGCTCGGCGCCGTACGGCTTGGTCTCGACGTACACGGAGTGCGGGATCTCCCGCACCTTCGCCGCCTCCGGGAACGCCTGGTCGACGACGGAGGAACCGACACCGCGCAGGGCGTAGCCGGGGCTGCTGTACGGCGCGATGTCGGAGCTGAACATCTCGTCGACGACCGCGGCCGTGCCGAACTGCAGCAGGTACACGCGCGTGTGCGTGCCGTCCGCGGTGGTCCAGCCGCGGGCCGCGATGTGCCGCAGCCCCTCGTCGGTGAACGTCTGCGCCAGTGCGGCCCGGTCGTCCTTCTCGGCGTACTGCGCCAGGAAGTCCTTCGTCGCCAGCCAGCCGTCCTCGCCGCGCAGCGACTTGTCCTCCGTCGCGCCCTTCGGCGCGGGCAGGACGAGGGCGCGCAGGTCGGCGTAGTGCGCGCCGGCCTTGTTGGCCTCGGCGAAGGGCGCGGGGCTGCCGGAGGGCAGCGGCGGCAGGGTGAGCGTGGGGTAGTCCCACCGCCCGTCCGCCGCGGTGGCCAGTCCGGGTACGTCCGTCCGCTCCATGCCGGTGATCGCGTACTCAGTCCCGCCCATGGCCGCCGCGAACACGACGGCGGCCGCGGTCCAGCGCAGTACGGCCCGCAGGGCGCGGCGGTCCTTCTCGGGCGTCTGGGGAGTCTCGGGAGCGTCCGGCACGAGCGGTGCCATGCCGGGCTGTGCCGGTGCCGGCGGCTGCTGTTCCGTCTGCCGTTCCGTCTGCTCGCTCATACGGCTTCCCCCGGCTCCGCGATGCGGTCGAGCTGCTCGCCCATGAGCGAGGCGACCCCCTTGGTGTCGAGCGGCTCGGGCCCCTCCGCGCTGACGCTGACCAGGACGTCTCCCACATGCCCGGAGCAGTACATGCCGGTGAGGACGGAATCGTCGTTCTTCGGTTCCAGGAAGCACCTGGCGTCCTTGTGGCCCTTGACGGCCGGGCCCTTGCGGAAGATGTCGAGGCTCTCGAAGAGCTCGTTCTGGACCGTCGAGAGCGTCTTCGCCTGCGCCCGGCTGTCCATCCGGGTCAGTTGGACGTCGGCGGCGAAGACCTTCTCGTCCTCGCCGAGTTGCCCCAGGTCGGAGTTGTAGTAGCTGCGCATCGCCATGCCCTTGACCGGGTGCTTGTCGTACTCCTTCCGCAGTTCCGTGCGCTCGGAGCGGGGCAGATCGCCGAGCGACTCATTGCGCAGGGCCGAGGCCTGGGCGCCGCTCAGCTCCGTGTCCGAGCCGAACTCCCCGATGTCGGGCCCGCGAGTCCAGTCGTCGGTCCCGTACGGGACGAGCAGGGCCCCGAGCCCGTTCGCGGGCTGCTTCCCCGCACCCTGCCCGTCCAGCCGCCTCGACGGGAACTTCCACTCCGGCGCCTCGGCGTCACGGTCGGCGCCGCGCACGGTGATGACGGTGTACGCGACCCCGGCGACGACAGCCGCGACGAGCAGCACGACCGTGGTGATCCTGGCGCCACGGCCCGGCCGGACGCGCTCCCCGGTCGGCGGCTCGACGACGGCGATCGGCTCCTTCTCGTACTCGCTCACAGCCGCTCCATCTGCCGGTTGGCCAGGTCCATGATCTTCGACTTGGAGATCGGCCTGGTGTCGTAGACCCACATCTCCATGGCGACGTCACCGCGGAAGGCGTGCGCTTCGGCGCTGTACACCGGCAGGTACCCGTCCTCGGTGTGCGGCTTGTTGTGCACGTACGCCTTGCCCCCGCCGGTGCCCGGTAGGGACCAACTGTCGGTGCCGTGCTCGCTGTCGGCCCAGTACTGGTTGTTGTCCATGGTGTCGGCGGCCGCGGCGGACTCCTCCTGGCGGAACTGGACCAGGTGGATCTCGACGGTCTGCTGCCCGGACTCCCAGGAGGTGACGGCGGCCCGGCGGAACTCGTCGACGGCCAGCGTGCCGAACATTTCGTCCGCGTCCTCGTACTCGTCCGCGTAGGCGGCCAGGTCCTCCCAGCCGTCGTCGGGCAGCTCCAGCCAGTCGGCGTTCTTCGCGCCGGCCGGCTTCTTCAGCAGCAGTTTGCGCAGATCGCCGTCGACCTTCACCTGGCGGTCCTGCGCTGCCGACAGCGGTTCGGGGCCGGGGCCCTTCGCCCGCGTCAGCGGCGCCTGGGACAGCGAGGGCAGACTCGTCGGTTCGGCATCGGCCTGGACCACAAAGCCCAGGCAGGTCCCCGCGGCGGCGCCCTTCGGGTAGGTCCACAACGTCCCCCCAGAACGTGTGGCGCACATGACCTGTGCGCGTATCTAGGAGACCCACGGACGAGGCCCGTAGTTGTAGGGGACGCTGATTACGATTCCGCCATGGCAAAGAAGCTCGTGATCAAGGTGACGGCCGGCGCGGACGCCCCCGAACGCTGTTCCCAGGCCTTTACGGTCGCCGCGGTGGCCGTGGCCAGCGGGGTCGACGTCTCCCTCTGGCTGACCGGCGAGTCGGCGTGGTTCGCCCTGCCGGGGCGCGCGGCGGAGTTCGACCTCCCGCATGCCGCGCCGCTGCCGGATCTGCTGGCGTCACTTCTCGCCGGCGGCAAGGTGACCCTCTGCACGCAGTGCGCGGCCCGACGGGACATCACGGAGAAGGACGTCATCGAGGGCGTACGGATCGCCGGGGCGCAGGTGTTCGTCCAGGAGGCGATGTCCGACGGGACGCAGGCGCTCGTCTACTGATGCCTCGCCTCAGCGGCACCGAACCCCTCGGCACCGAACCCCTCCGTCCCCGCATACCCGGCACCTGTGGAGTTTGTGGAATTAGCGCCGTCAGGCGATGAAGAACGGCCCGTCACCGGCGTATCGGCCCCGCTTCCGGGCCATCCTCGTATCGACCCGGTATACGCAGAGTATTACAACTGCCGTATTTCTTAGAGATGTTGGGCAAAGGGAGCAAAGCGCATGCAACAGGAGTCGACCCCCACCCGTCACGAACCCGGCACCCTTCTCTTCGACCCCTCCACCGACAAGGTCGGCGAGTTCCGCGACCGCGTCGGACCGTACGTGCTGCTGCGTCCCGTCGGCGGCGGCCGGGAGTGGCGGGCGGCTGCGGCGTCGGTGCGGCCCGCGACCACGCGGGAACGGCTCAGCGCGGGCGTGCGCGCGGCGAACGACCGCAGTCAGACCAATCCGTCGCCCGACGCCGAGGACATCAGTCGCCCACCTGCGCCCGTCCCCGGCTGCGCCACCTGCGCCGACCTGGAGCGGCGGCGCCACAACTCCCGTGCCGCGCACGACCGCAGCGCCGAGACCGACGCGAACGTCCTGCTGCGGCAGCACCGGCGCGAGGCACACCGGCCGTGAGGCGTCGGGGGTTCTCCTGTCACAGCTGATCAACAATCCGACTGCGTTCCTAGGCCACGGGGTTAATCTCACGCTGGGCGGCCACCCGGTCGTCAGTGACCCTCGTCTGTTGACCGCCTAGGTAGGGGACCCGAATGCGCGCCCTGCGAATACTTCTGATCGTCGTCGTGATCCTGGGCGGCCTCTTCGTGATCGCGGACCGGGTCGCCGTGCACTTCGCCCAGGGCGAGGTCGCGGACAAGCTGAAGACCACCGAGAACCTGTCCGCCACTCCGGACGTGTCCATCAAGGGGTTCCCGTTCCTCACCCAGGTCGCCTCCGGTGAGCTGGACGACGTCGAGATCGGCATCAAGGACTACAACGCCGACACCGGCAACAGCGCGGGCGACGGTCCGCAGACCATCCGTATCGACGACCTCAAGGCCCGGATGAAGGGCGTCGACTTCTCCGGCGACTACAGCTCCGCCACCGCCGCGAACGCGACCGGCACCGCGACCATCGCCTACGACGAGCTGCTCAAGGCGGCCAAGTCCGAGCCGACGCAGGTCTTCACCGGCGTCCAGGCCCAGGTCATCGGCCTCTCCGACGGCGGCAACGGCAAGATCAAGGTCGACGTGAAGGTCACGGCGCTCGGCCAGTCGCAGACGTACCCCGTGCTCAGCACGGTCACCGTCGCCGGCGACACGGTCAAGGTGCACGCCGACAACCTGCCCAAGCTGGTCGTCGATCTCGCCGACTCCCGGATGCGCTCGATCACCGACTTCCAGCAGACCATCGACCAGCTGCCGGGCGGCATCAAGCTGGACAGTGTGCAGGCCGCGAAGAGCGGTGTGGAGATCGCGGTGAAGGGTTCGAACGTCAAGCTGGCCGGGTAGGACGAGGGGCGTTGACGAACGGACGGTGTCCGACAGACGAGACGGCGCCGTCCGCACCGTAGATGTGATGACCCATACAGGGGCCCGGCGGCCGTGCGGGACGCGTCCGTCCTGTCGCCGCATCCCACAGTGCGGACGATCGCGTCTCAGGATTTGACACGCCGGTGACATGTCCGGCTTTCCGTCCCTACGATCGTCACCATGAAGCGACAGGCGGACCTCACGAAGCGGCGGGCAGTCGACCTGTGCCGCGTCGCCGCCATGCTCTGTCGCCCCTTCTGAGCGGGAGCGTTCGGCTTCCGCATCTCCCCGCCCTGTTCAGGGCATCCGTGCGCACGCCCTCGCACGAGCGCGCGCACCCCGCACCTCGCACACCCCGCCGCACCTGCCCCGGAGGAGAAAGAGCATGAGCCGCAGCGACGTCCTGGTCGACGCCGACTGGGTCCAGGACAACCTGGACAACGCCGACATCGCGATCGTGGAGGTGGACGAGGACACGTCCGCCTACGAGAAGAACCACATCCGCAACGCGATCCGCATCGACTGGACCAAGGACCTGCAGGACCCGGTCCGCCGCGACTTCATCGACCAGGAGGGCTTCGAGAAGCTCCTGTCGGCGAAGGGCATCGCCAACGACACGCTGGTGATCCTCTACGGCGGCAACAACAACTGGTTCGCGTCCTACGCCTACTGGTACTTCAAGCTCTACGGCCACGAGAACGTCAAGCTGCTCGACGGCGGCCGCAAGAAGTGGGAGCTGGACGCCCGCGAGCTGGTGGAGGACGTGCCCGAGCGCGCGACCACCGACTACAAGGCCAAGCCGCAGAACACCGCGATCCGTGCCTTCCGTGACGACGTCGTCGCCGCGATCGGTTCGCAGAACCTGGTCGACGTCCGGTCGCCCGACGAGTTCAGCGGCAAGCTGCTCGCGCCGGCCCACCTGCCGCAGGAGCAGTCGCAGCGTCCGGGTCACGTCCCGTCCGCGCGCAACATCCCGTGGTCGAAGAACGCCAACGACGACGGCACCTTCAAGTCGGACGACGAGCTCAAGGAGCTCTACGCCGAGGAGCAGGTCGACCTCGCCAAGGACACCATCGCGTACTGCCGTATCGGCGAGCGCTCGGCCCTGACCTGGTTCGTGCTGCACGAGCTGCTCGAGGTCGAGAACGTCAAGAACTACGACGGCTCGTGGACCGAGTACGGCAGCCTCGTCGGCGTGCCGATCGAGCTCGGCGCCAACAAGTAGGACCACCGACCGACCTTTCATCACCCCTCAGGAGAGACGACATGTGCGGAGCGAAGGCCGGCGGCCCGGACGCCTCGACGATCAAGCCCGGTGAGACCACTATCCAGGGCCAGGTGACGCGTGACGGCGAGCCGGTGACGGGCTACGTCCGGCTCCTGGACTCGACCGGCGAGTTCACCGCGGAGGTTCCGACCTCGGCGACGGGGCAGTTCCGCTTCTACGCGGCCGAGGGCACGTGGACCGTTCGCGCGCTGGTGCCGGGTGGCACGGCCGACCGCACGGTCGTCGCCCAGCAGGGTGGGCTGGCAGAGGTCGCGATCGCGGTCTGAGCAGTAGTTCCAAGAGCCGGAGGGCCGCACCTCGTCGATGGCCGCCGAGGGCCACACCTGGACCGCCCAGCGCATCCACGGCGACCTCCACCTCGGGC